>NZ_JBSGVS010000017.1:0-132901 GCF_053608565.1 Streptomyces sp. NPDC055025 | reverse complement strand
GACCAGGGCGCCGAAATGGGCGCCCACCACGCCTTCACCATCTCCACCGGCGTCCCGGTCTACTTCTGTGATCCGGCCAGCCCCTGGCAGCGCGGCTCGAACGAGAACACCAACGGCCTGCTACGGCAGTACTTCCCCAAGGGCACCGACCTGTCCGTCCACACCCGCGAGCACCTGAACGCCGTCGCCGCCGAACTCAACAGCCGCCCACGCAAAACGCTCGACTGGGAAACCCCAGCCGAGCGTCTCGCTAAGCTCCTGGCCACAGCCAGTTGATCACCTGTGTTGCAACGGCCCCTGGAATTCGCCTCCGGCCGCGGGGCCCATGCGCGTGCCCGTGTCCGGCCGTCAGCCCGGGGCGTCAGGCCGGGGCGTCAGACCCGGTCGGTCGAGCCGAGCCGCCAGAACACCGCCGAGTCGAACCAGTCGGAGGCCCGCGGATACGGTCCCTCGTCATGGCAGTGGAACGCCGCCCAGAAGATGTCCCCGCGCAGCGCGTCGGGCGGCGCGTACACGCGGTAGACGTACTGTCGCCCGTCCACGGCGAGCAGGGCGACCATCCAGTACAACGAGACTCTCCTCCTGGCCGCCGCGGTGATGGCGCGTCCGTACGTGTCGGACGCGAGGGTGCTCCATGACGGTTGCGCACGGACAGGGGGAAGGCGGGGGGAGACGGGGGAGGGCGGGTGAAGGACCGCGGTGAAGGACAGCGGTGATCGGCGGCGGTGAAGGACGGCAGGGTCGGGAAAGCGCGTCGGGAAGGCAAGGCGGCGCGAGTCCCCTGGGGGAGAGAGGGCCGCGATCTCCTACGTAAGGAGGAGAACCCGACCGGGCGCACCCAACTCCGGTGGGACGCGGAAATGCTCCCCACCGGGGATGTCGGGCGCGGAGGGGACTGATGGGGTAGGAGGGTGCAAAGCCCTCCTCCGCGGGTGCCGGACCAGACCGCACCGACCCGAGCCCACAGCGCGCCGGCGCGTGCCGGCGCCGAGCGGAGACGTGCCGCGGCCGAGGCCCGGCTCACGGCGGAACTGGTCGCCGCCCTCGCGGGATCGCGCCGCAGGGCGCTGCGCGACGGTGACGCGCAGATCGACACGGCTCATCTGCTGCACTCGCTGCTGGAGGCGGACCCCGAGGTGCAGGCGGCGTTCGACAGCGGTGACCAGGTGGTCAAGGTGCTCGGTTATCTCGTCCAGCGCAGTATCGGCTACGGACTGCGCTGGCAGCGGTCCGTGGAGGACTCGGGCGCCGTACCCGTGGTGCGGGAGCGGGCCATGAGCGGCTGGTCGCCCCAGGCCGTCACCGCCATGCGGCGCGCGCTGGAACGTGCCGCCCGCCACGGCGAACCGCGCGCCCGCGGGCTCGATCTGCTCGCCGTGCTCGTCTCGGACCGCGAGTGCCGGGCGGTCGATGTGCTCGTACGGGCGGGGGTGGACGCGGAGTCGCTGGCCGGACGGCTGTCCCGGGAGCGGGGGGAGGGCGCTCGACAGGTGTGACAAGGGTGTCGCTCCTGACGCCACCTGTCATGATGACGCCATGCATGCGTCTCAGGGGAGGAGCGTCGGCCTGGGCATCGCCCTGGCGTCGGCGTTCGCGTTCGGCGGTTCGGGAGTCGCGGCCAAGCCGCTCATCGAAGCGGGGCTCGACCCGCTCCATGTGGTCTGGCTACGGGTGACCGGCGCCGCGGTGGTCATGCTGCCGCTCGCCTGGCGCCACCGTGCCCTGCTGCTGCGCAGGCCCGCGCTGCTCGCCGGCTTCGGTCTCTTCGCGGTGGCCGGCGTGCAGGCCTTCTACTTCGCCTCGATCTCCCGTCTGCCCGTCGGGGTCGCGCTGCTGATCGAGTACTTCGGGCCGGTGATCGTCCTGCTCTGGGTGCGCTTCGTCCAGCGCCGGCATGTCACCCGCGCCGCCGCCGCGGGCGTGGTGCTCGCGGTGGGCGGACTCGCCTGTGTGGTCGAGGTCTGGGCCGGGCTGAGTGTCGACCCGGTCGGGTTGACGCTCGGGCTCGGCGCCGCCTGCTGCCAGGCGTTCTACTTCATCCTGGCCGACCAGGGCAGCGGTGGTGAGGACGCGCCGGACCCGCTGGGTGTGATCGCGTACGGGCTCCTCGTCGGCGCCGTCGTACTGACCGTCCTCGCCCGCCCCTGGGACATGGACTGGTCCGTGCTCGGCGGGAGTGCCGACATGGGCGGCTCCCAGGTGTCCGCCGGTCTGCTGCTGGGCTGGATCGTGCTGATCGCGACCGTGCTCGCCTATGTGACCGGTGTCGTCTCGGTGCGCAGACTCTCCCCGCAGGTGGCGGGCGTGGTCGCCTGTCTGGAGGCGGTCGTCGCGACCGTACTGGCGTGGGTGCTGCTGCGGGAGCATCTCTCGGCACCGCAGATCGTCGGCGGCGCCGTCGTGCTCGTCGGTGCCTTCATCGCGCAGTCGAC
The DNA here is from genome assembly GCF_053608565.1 of Streptomyces sp. NPDC055025. Classification (NCBI taxonomy): domain Bacteria; kingdom Bacillati; phylum Actinomycetota; class Actinomycetes; order Kitasatosporales; family Streptomycetaceae; genus Streptomyces; species Streptomyces sp. NPDC055025. Next base: position 130,469 of record NZ_JBSGVS010000017.1, on the reverse strand, counting down.
GACACCGATGGCGCCGAGTACGCCGTCGGGACCGGTGGCGGGCGGACCCGGCGGGGAGCGGACGGCGAAGACGCCCGTGGGCGAGACGCGGTTGTCCGCCGAGCGCACCACACCATAGGGTGCCGATCATGCATTCGACCGTACTGCCGCCTCCCGCCGCTTAGCGCGGGCGGCCATCCGCTGACGAAGACCGGGCCGGGGCAGGGCTGTCCGCCGGACAGCCACTGGTTCCCGTGCGGTTCGTCGCTGCCCGCGTGACGGAGCCGAGCGACCATCCACCCGTTCTTCACACGGAGACGTCACGTGTCGATTCCTTCTTCCGCGCCCGCTTCCGGCATGCCCGCCGGTTCCGGCGGGCCCGGTTCCGGCTTGCCCGTCGGGCGGGGCCTGTTCTTTCTGATCATCGCCGGGATCGCCTGGGGGACCGCCGGAGCCGCCGGCTCACTGGTCTACCGGAGCAGCGATCTCGGCCCTCTCGCGCTCTCCTTCTGGCGCTCCGCGGGAGGGCTCGTCCTGCTGCTCGGCGCGCTCGCGCTGCGGCGGTGGCGGTGGCGTGAGCCCGTGTCCGCGGAGTCGCTGCCGCCTGCGGAGCCAGCGCTGTCCGCAGAGTCAGTGCTGCCTGTGGAGCCAGCGCTGCCTGCGGAGTCACCGCGACGGCGGCTGCTCCGTACCGTCGCGACGGGCGTCGGTCTGACCGTCTTCCAGAGCGCTTATTTCGCCGCCGTCGAGGCGACCGGTCTCGCGGTCGGCACGGTGGTCACCCTCGGCGCGGGTCCCGTGCTCATCGCGCTCGGCGCGCGCTTCACGATGGGGGAGCGGCTCGGCGGTGGCGGTCTGATCGCGGTGACCGGCGCGCTGGCCGGTCTCGGAGTGCTCGTACTGGGCGGGGAGAGCGGCGCCGTACGCCCCGCCGGGGTGGCGCTGGCGATCCTGTCGGCGGCCGGATACGCGGGGATCACCCTTCTCACCCGGCGGCTCGGGCGGGACGGCGGCGGAGCCGACGCCATGACCACCACCGCCTGGGCCTTCGCCATCGGCTCGGTCCTGCTGCTGCCGCTCGCCGTGGGCGAGGGGCTGGTGCCGCACACCGCGGAACCGGTGCGGGTGATCTGGCTGCTGGTGTACATCGCGGCCGTGCCCACGGCGCTCGCCTACGCCCTCTACTTCGCGGGGGCCGCGGTGGTGCGTGCCGCGACCGTCTCCGTGATCATGCTGCTGGAGCCGGTGAGCGCGGCGGTGATCGCGGTCGTCCTGCTCGATGAGCGGCTGACCGCCGCCACCGTGGCGGGCACGCTGCTGCTGCTCGCGGCGGTGGCGGGGCTCGCGCTGGCGGAGGCCAGGACCGCGGCCGTCCGGCGCAGGGCCGCGGCGGCGCTGGTCTGACGCCGGACGACGGCGGGGGCGCGGATCTGATGCCCGTGATCCGCGTCCCCGTCGTGCGGGAGGGCGCCTCCGCGCCGGAGAACGGCTCGCGGTACGGAGGGGCCCTCCGAGCACGCGGTACGGAGCGGCCTCAGCGCACGGAGTGATACCTCAGAGCACGGAGAGATAGTCGGGCAGGGCGACGGCCGGGTCGAGATCGTCGGCCGGCACCGGAGCGCCGTAGCCGCGCGCCAGGGGCACCACCCCGGCCCAGTGCGGCAGTCCGGCGTCCTCGGGGTCGTCATTGGGGCCGCCGGTACGGACCTTGGCGGAGACCTCGTCGAGATCGAGGCGGATCACGGCGGTCGCGGCCAGCTCACGGTCGTTGGCGGGGCGCGAGTCGTACGAGCGGCCGGGCACGACATGGTCGACGATCGCGTCGAGGGCGGCGCGGCGCTCCTCGGCGTCGGTCACCTGGCGGGCGATGCCATGGACCACGACGGAGCGGTAGTTGATCGAGTGGTGGAAGGCGGAGCGGGCCAGGACCAGACCGTCGACATGGGTGACGGTCAGACAGACCGCCAGCCCGGGAGCCTCCGTACGCCCCGAGTCCGTACCGCCCGCCATACGCAGCGGGCGCGAGCCGGTCGAGCCATGGACGTACAGCCGCTCGCCCACCCGGCCGTAGAGCGTCGGAAGGACGACCGGTGCTCCGTCGCGTACAAAACCGAGATGGCAGATATACGCCTCGTCGAGGATGGCGTGCACCAGCTCATGGTCGTACGCCGCCCGCTCCCTGGCCCGGGTCGGGACGGTCCGTGCGGTGGGCCGGTAGGCGGCGGGGGCGCTCGGTGGCGCGGTCTCCGTCATTGCGTCCTCCATTGCACTAGTGCATAGTATGCTTTGTGCTAGGAGAGTATCGGATTACGGGTCGGGGCGCGGCGGAGATTTCCGCGAGCGTGGAGCGCGCGGTCGGCGCGGGTGAGCTGACTCCAGGTCAGCTGCTCCCCCCGCTGCGGGAGCTGGCGGCACGGCTCGGGGTCAACCCCAACACCGTCGCGGCGGCCTACCGCACCTTGCGCGAGCGCGGGGTGATCGAGACCGCGGGGCGGCGGGGCAGCCGGGTGCGACCGCGCCCGGCCAGTACGGCCCGTGGATCGATCAGGGTCGACGCGCCTCCGGGCGTACGGGATGTGTCGGAGGGCAATCCCGATCCGGCCCTCCTGCCGTCCCTGCACGACGCTCTCGCCGCCGCCGCGCGCCATGACGCGCGGGAGCCGGGGCTGTACGGACAGCCGCCCATGGACGCGGAGTTCGCGCGGCTGGCCCGCGCGGATCTCGACGCCGACGGGGTGCCCGCCGGGCCCGTCGCCGTCACCTCGGGGTCGCTGGACGCGATCGAGCGGGTGCTGGCCGCCCGGCTGCGGCCGGGTGACGCGGTCGCCGTCGAGGATCCGGGCTGGGGCAGTCTGCTGGATCTCGTACCGGCGCTCGGACTGCGGCCCGTACCGGTGGGGCTGGACGACGACGGACCGCTCCCCGCCGATCTGGACCGCGCGCTGCGGGCCGGGGTCCGGGCGGTCGTGATCACCGACCGCGCGCAGAATCCGACGGGCGCCGTGGTGGGCGCGGCCCGCGCGGAGGAACTGCGCGCCCTGCTCGCGGCCCGTCCCGAGGTGCTGCTCATCGAGGACGACCACGGCCACCGCATCGTGGACGTGCCCCTGTATCCGCTTGCCGGGGCCACGGAGAGCTGGGTGCTCGTACGGTCCACGGCCAAGGCGTACGGGCCCGATCTGCGGCTCGCGGTGCTGACCGGCGACGCGGAGACCGTGGACCGGGTGCTGGGCCGGCAGCGGCTCGGCCCCGGCTGGGTGAGCCGGCTCCTCCAGCGGGCCGTCGTCCATCTGTGGACCTCGGGAGCCGTGGACGCGCGGGTGGTGGCCAGGTCGTACGGGCTGCGCCGGGACGCGCTCGTCACGGCCCTGGCGGAACGGGGAGTCGGGGCGCACGGCCGCAGCGGGATGAATGTCTGGGTGCCGGTGGCCGACGAGACCGGCGCGGTGGCGCGGCTGCTGCACATGGGCTGGGCGGTCGCGCCCGGGGCCCGCTTTCGGATGGCGGCGCCGCCGGGCGTACGGCTGACGGTGTCGTCCCTGACGGACGAGGACATCGGTCCTGTCGCCGACGCGCTGGCCTCGGCGGCGGGACCCGCGCCCGCGCGCAGCTACGGCTGACCGCGCGCGGAGCCACGGGACCACCCGCACATCACCGCACACCTATGGCCGATCGCTCGCGGACTTCGGCCGACCGCCCGGGGACTTCCTGGCCCGGCTCTGGGTGAGCGCGGCCCCGGCGAGGATGATCAGAGCGCCGACGGGGGTGTTCCAGGTCAGTTCCTCATCGAGGAGCGTGACTCCGGCCGCGGTGGCGATGACCGGGATGAAGTAGGTGACCATCGTGCCGGTCGTCGGTCCGACCTCGGCGACCACCCCGTACTGGAGCAGGATCGCCAGACCGGTGCCCAGCGCGCCGAGTATGAACACGGAGAGCAGCGGGAGCGCCGGGAACGAGGTCGGCAGTGTGGTGAACAGCGGTGTGACCAGGGCCAGTTGCGCTGTGGCGATCAGGAGCTGCGCACCGGTCAGGGAGAGATGGGAACTGCTGCTGCCCGCCAGGGTACGGCGTACGTAGATCCAGCCGACCGGATAGCTCAGCGAGGCGAGCAGGGCCATCGCCGTACCTGTGAGGTCGAGACCGGAGAAGCCCTGCCAGGCGCCCAGTACGGTCAGCACGCCGAGGAAACCCAGACCGAGGCCGGCGACCCGGCGGCGGGTGGGGCGGTCCTCGGAGAGGGCGACCAGGGAGAGCGCCATGCCCCACAGCGGCGAGGTGGCGTTGCAGATGCCCGCGAGTGTCGAGGGGATCGTCAGCTCGGCGTAGGCGAACAGCGAGAACGGCAGGGCGTTGAGGAGGAAGGCCGCGACGGTGAGATGGACCCAGGTGCGCCGTCCCCGGGGGAGCCGTTCGCGCTTGACGCCCATCGCGACGGCCAGTACCGCCGTACCGAAGAGCAGTCGGCCGAAGGTGACCTGGAACGGCGCGAAGCCATGGGTGCCGACCTTGATCAGCAGAAAGCTGAAGCCCCAGATGACCGCGAGCGCCACGAACTTGACACGCCAGTCGAAGGCGAGGCGGGTACGGGGCCGGGCCGGTGTCGAAGGCGTTGAGGGCGCGGACGCGGAGGAGGGCGCGGACGGGGAGAGAGGCGCGGACGGCGAGGAAGGTGTGGACGGGGTGGCCGTGGCGGAGGACGGGCCGGGGCGCGGCGGGGTGGCGGTGCTCATAGCGCACACGATGTCGTGGTCCATCTCGTAGAACAAGCGAGATTGTGTCCACCCTTCTGGTTAGTATCGCTTACATGTTGAATCTGGAGCGGCTACGGACCCTGGATGCCCTGGCCCGCCACGGCTCGGTGAGCGGCGCCGCCGAGGGGCTGCATGTCACGACCTCGGCCGTCTCCCAGCAGATGGCCAAACTGGAGCGCGAGGTGGGCCAGCAGCTCCTGGCCAGAAACGGGCGCGGCGTGCGGCTCACCGACGCGGGACGGCTGCTCGCCGATCACGCGGCGCGCATCCTCTCCCAGGTCGAGGTGGCACAGTCGGACATCGAGGCCCAGCGCGGCCGGGTGGTGGGGGAGGTGCGGATCTCGGCCTTCCCGACAGCGGCCCGGGGGCTCTTCCCGGCGGCGATCCGCGCCCTGCGCGAGGGCCATCCCGAACTGCGGGTCCGCTCGCGCGAGCTGGAGCCCGAGGCCGGGATCCGGGGAGTGATCAGGGGCGATCTCGATCTCGGTGTGGTGCTGGACTGGAGCAACAAACGGCTGCCCGTGCCGGGCGGTCTGGCCACCGCCCATCTCCTCGACGACGCGGCCGATGTGGCCATGCCCGTGGACCATCCGCTCGCGGGGCGCGAGGAAGTGGATCTGGAGGAGTTCGCGGACGACGACTGGGTGTCCTGGCCGGAGGGCGAGTTCTGCCACGACTGGCTGATGTTCACACTCCGCTCGAAGGGGTTCGAGCCGCGGATCGCGCATCTCGCGGGGGAGTACCACACCCAGCTCGCCCTGATCGCGGCCGGACTGGGAGTGTGTGTCGCGCCGAGACTGGGGCGCGGGGTCGTCCCCGAGGGGGTCGCGATCGTTCCCGTACGGCAGAAGATGCGCCGCCATATCCACGCCGTGTGGCGGATCGACGCGGATCGCCGCCCTTCGATCAGGGCGGCCGTCGAGGCCTTGTGCGAAGCGGCACGGATGGTGGACGGCGGCTGACGGGCCCACTCCCTGCCGACGAGGAGTGGGGCCCGCCGGCCGCCGGTCCTGTGGTCCTCCGTCAGGCGAGTGTGATCGAGTCGCCGGTGACCGTGATCGACGCGGCGGGCAGCGGCTGCGTCGCGGGCCCGGACTTCACACTGCCGTCGGTCACACTGAACTGGCTGCCGTGGCACGGGCAGTGGATGACTCCGTCGGAGATGTCCTTCACGGCACAGCCCTGGTGTGTGCACTTGGACGAGAAGGCCTTGAACTCCCCCGCCGCGGGCTGGGTGACCACCACACCCTTGTCGGCGAAGACCATTCCGCCGCCCTCCGGGATGTCGGTGGTCTTCGCGAGGACATCACCCCCGCCGGCGCCGTCCGCGCTGTCCCCGCCCGCCGCCGGATCCCCGCCCGCGGGCGAGTCGGCGGCCGGGTCCGACCCCGGCGCGCTGTCCGAAGACGTGCTGTCCGAATCGCCGCACGCGACGAGCGCCGCGCCCAGCCCCGCCGCTCCGGCCGCGGCGACCACGGTCCTCCGCGTCACGATCCGTGCGGACCCCTGCCATGCGGTCATACCCAGCTCCGTTCCGACGGCCGGCTCTCGATCGGCCGGTTCACCGGGAGATACGCACACGAATACTGTGATGTTCAAGCACCCAGAGACTTTCTGAAGAAGTCGAGCTCCCGCAGGAGCAGCCGGTCCGCCACACCCTCCTCGACCACGAGATGGCCCGTACCGGGCAGCGGCAGTACGGAGTGCGGCCGGCCCGCCGCGAGCAGGGCCGCCGAGAGACGGAGCGTATGTGCCGGGACCACATTGTCGTCGGCGAGTCCATGGACGAGCAGCAGTGGACGGGTCAGCCGTTCGGCGTACGGGGGCAGTGAGCAGCGCTCGTACGCGTCGGACTGGACGTCCGGATGGCCGAGGTAGCGCTCCTCCCAGTACGTGTCGTACAACCGCCGGTCGGCCGGGGGCGCGCCCGCGACCGCGGCGTGGAACACATCGGGCCGGTGCAGCACGGCGCCCGCCGCCAGATAGCCGCTGAACGACCAGCCACGGATCCCGACCCGCGCCAGATCCAGGGCGTCGTACCGCTCGGCCGCCGCGTGCAGCGCGTCGATCTGGTCCGTCAGGACGGGCGTCAGCCGGTCACCTGCGATGGCGCGCTGCCACTCCACCCCGCGCCCCGGAGTGCCGCGCCCATCGGTGGCCAGCACCGCGAAGCCCTGCTCGGCGAACCACTGGCACACGGCGGTGTACCAGGCGCTCGCCCGCGTGACGACCTGCATACCGGGTCCGGAGTACGGGCTGAGCAGCACCGGCAGTCCGCCCGAGCCCGTCTCGTACCAGGACGGCAGATGGAGCCGGGTGCGCAATTCCCGCTCGCCCAGCACGAGATGGAGCGGCCGGGGGGTGACCAGGGGCTCTTCGGCGAGGACCGCGATCCGGCCGGCGGGCTCGCCGCCACGCAGCACCGTCACCCGCCGGCCGTCCGGGGTCGCGCTGTCGAGGACGAGCGTGTCACCCCCGGCGGTGGCCCGGTGCACACCGGGCTCGCCGGTCACCCTGATGAAGCCGCGCTCCGGTCCGTACGACCACACATGGACCTCGGTCGGCTCCTCGCTCGCGGTGAACCAGACCTGTTCGCCGGCCGCGCCGAGCACCTCACGGACATGGAGTCCGGCCGGGGCGGGGACCCCGCCGATCCGGATCGAGCGGGCGTCGCCGTGTACGTACGGCAGGACCGGCACGCCGGACGCGGTGTGCAGCGGCGCTCCCGCCGGGAACTCCACCCAGTGGGTGTCGGTGTGGCGGGACAGCGGTTCGACGGCTCCGGTCGCCGGATCCGCGCGCAGGATCCACACCGTGCGCTGGTCCCGGGTCTGGAGGCTGATCACCGGGCCGACGCCTTCCCACTCCGCGCTCACCACGTACTCGAAGGCGAGGTCCTGCCAGAGCCCCTTCGGCGCCTCCTCCTCGGGTGCCCGTTCGGGGAGCAGGACCGGTGTGTGGCCGCCCCCGACCGTGACAACACGCAGCGCTGTCCGCGCGTTGGCCGTGCCCGCCGCCGGATAGGGGATCGCGCGGGGCGGCCGGGCGGGGTCGGACGGATCGCCGATGTACCAGCGCGCCACCATCGAGGTGTCGACCCGGGCCACGAGGAGTGCGTCGCCCGAGGGCGACCACCAGTAGCCGCGCGATCTGCCGATGGACTCCACGGCGGTGTGGTCGGCCAGACCGTAGGTCACCTCGGGCGCCTCGGGTTCGGCGAGCGGCCGGTCCTGGCCGCCGTCGGTCCGTACGAGACGGAGGGCGCCCCCGGTCACATAGGCGATCAGGGTTCCGTCCGGGGAGGGGCGCGGGTCGGTCACCGGTCCGGCGGTGGGGATACGCCGGGGCGTGCCACCGTCCGTTCGTACCACCCAGAGCGCGCCTCCCAGCGCGAACGCCACCACGCGCGCCTCGCGGTCGGTGGCGTACGCCACCACCGCCGTGGCGGTCTCGCTGAGCGTTGCCGGGTCGGCGAGCATCCGTTCCTCGCCGTTCTCGTACAGCCACAGAGGTGTGCGCGGATCGACGCCGGAGACGGACCGTACGAACAGCACGCGCTCGCCGTCCGGGGAGACCGTGAACCGGCGGGGGACACCGAGCGTGAAGCGCCGGGTACGGGCGAACTGACGGGGGAACGCGTTGACTTCCACGGTCCGCGTGGACTGTGCGGGTTGCATGATCGGTGTGATCTTCCTGTTCTGTAGGGGTGGGGTGGAGCGGGGTGGTGCGGTGCGGTGCGGTGCGGGGGAAGCGTGTGACCGCTGGCGTGCTCTGCCCGCCGGTGGTCGTTGGCCGTCTTCCCACGCCGGCGTTACGCGGGATCTCCGAGAGACCCAGGAGGTGCCGGAGCCCGGTCCGGCCTCAGCCGGCGTGCCGCCGCTCCGGCGGACCTGGTCGCCGTCGAACTCGGAAGATTTTCTGGGAACTCGCTTCCAGGAGCGGCAGTTGAAAGGATGCCCACGCCCCCGCGGCCACCTCACGTGCGCCGCGGGTCAGTCATGCCGACAAGAAGGGATGCGACATATGGACGACATCTTCGGGGAAATCATCGAGGAGATCGCGGAAGAGACGGCCGAGGAGATCGGCGGCGAAATCGCCGAAGAGGCCGTCGAAGGACTCTTCGACTGACCAGTCATCCATGGGATGCGGCAGCGGTCCGACCCGCACCGCATCCCATGGACACCGCATCCCCTGGACGAAGACGCCGGTGGCCCAGCGACGCCGACGCGCCCCCGCCCGCGCCCCCGCCCCCGCCCGCAGTTGGGCGACAGCTCACTGGATCAGGTCGGTGTGCGGATGCTCCGGAGACGCCGGGCAGACATAGAGCTGCAGATTGTCGGTGCTGCCGACTTCGACCGCGGTCGGCTGCGCCGGGTTCTGGCCAGCGATGTGACCGGCGGAGAACGCGGCGGCTTGATCCTCGTACGGTGCCCAGCCGCGCGTACCGCCGTCCCACTCGAATGAGGCGATGGTCAGCAACGGGACCATCCGAGCGTCGCAGACGGCGCAGAACCGAGGATACGGGTCGGTGCGGCCCCACGGGGGCCAGCCGCCGACCTTCCAGCCGGGAGCGTAAGCCAGCTCACAGTCATAGAACTCCTCCGGATAGTCCGCGTACGAGCTGTCCACGCCGACGTCGGCTGCTTGCCATATGCTCCAGTCCTCCAGTCCCTGCCGCATCTCCGCGCTCAGATCGAGGCGGTTGGGGTACTCGGTGATCTGTTCCGGTGCCAGCAGACACGGCTCCGGCACATAGCCTTCCCAGTCCGCCTCGTACGGTTCCGGCGGCACGGCGAGGACATCGCCCACCTCCGTGGCGGACCGCCAGAACAGTGCGGTCGACGGCTTGGCGTGCGGTTTGTGGTCGTAAGGGCACCACAGCACCTGGAGCAGGTCCGCCTGTCCGGGTGGCCGCAACAGGGGTACGTCGCGCACATACAGCTGGGCCACCGGCAGCATGGGGACCGGCGACTCCGCGGGCCACGGAGGGCCGGCCTCGAGTCGCTCCATGAACATCGCGTCGTTGCGCTCCCTGATCGCGGCCTCCTCGGGCGTGTACTGAGGACCACGGGGATCACGGTGCAGCCGGGCCCGCGTGAGCCTCTTGAGCCGCACTTCCGCCGGTGACTGGCACACTCCGCTGCCCGGGTGCGAGCTTTCGCAGTGCGGCCACGGCTCCTCGGCCGGCCACAGCAACGGTCCTCCGACCGAGCTGTCCCGCACCGAAGGCGACCCGGCACGAGGGTGCAGCCGAATCGCGGCTCGCGCCAACGGCGCCAGCTCGGGAAAGACCGCGATGACGTCGACAGGCCGCGGTGGAGTGGTACGTACGAAGACCATACCGGCGATCCTGCCAACAACCACTGACAGACCCGGTGCTGACGCGATGTGCACCGACTCGTTCATCCGGATCGGTTCCGGAGCAGTTCCGGAGCATGACAGGTGCATTGAACTCCCAGGCCGGGCATACGGCTTCAGGCCCCGCGTTCGCGGCCGAGTCACCGCCTTCCCCACTTGGTTCAAGGCGGCTCGGCGAGGAAGGTGAAGATCTTCCGGAACGCGATCTTGCTTCCTAAGCTCTGGCCATGACTTCACAGAAGGACCAGCGGCGCCACGCGCTCGCCGAGTTGCGGGAGCTGGCTGGTCTGCCGCTGAGCGCCGGGCAGATCTTCCGGAGGGCCGACGAGGTGCTGCGCGGGGCTCTGGGGTACGACGGGGTGTGCTGGCACGGCACCGACCCCGCGACCGGTCTGGTCACCTCGGTGCTCACCGACGATCTGCGGCTGGAGGATTTCCGGCAGGCGGTGGAGCTGGAGATCTGGACCGAGGACGTTTCCCAGTTCGCCGATCTGAGGCGCGGCGGCCGCACGGCCGAATCGCTCAGCCGGGCAACGCTGGGCCGCCCGGGTACGAGCCGGCGCTTCCGCGAGCAGATAGCCCCGGCCGGGTTCGGTGACGAACTGCGGGCCCTGTTCGACGCCGCGGGCGCCTCCTGGGGCTGCGCCGCCTTCATGCGCGCCCCGGACCGGGGCGCCTACCGCTCCGGTGAGGTGGCGTTCGCCCAGCGCGCGGCCCGCCTCCTCGGTGTGGCCCTGCGGCGCAGCCAGATGCGTGCCGTGGCCGTAGGTTCGGCGGCGGGCGAGCACCCGCTGGCGGTACTGCTCCTGGACTCCCGCAACCGGGTGGTGCGCGCCGACGATCGGGCCGAGGTGCTGCTCAAGGAGATCGCCGACGACGCGGTGGGGGTCTTCGAGGTACCGACCGCGCTGCTGATGGCTGTGGAGCAGGCCAGGGCGGCGAAGGCCGCGGCGGGTGTGCCGCCGCGGTTGCGGGTCCGTACGCACGCGGGGGAGTGGTTCGTGCTCAGCACCTCGATCATGGGCAGCGCCGCCGACCACATGGCGGCGGTGGTGATCACCCCGGCGAGCGCGGCCGACGTCATGCCCGTGGTGTTCGCCACGTACGGACTGACCGTCCGCGAACGCGAGGTGGCCGTGCAGGTTCTGCGGGGCAGTGACACCCGGGAGATCGCCCGGGTGCTGTCCCTGACCCCACTGACCGTGCAGGACCACCTCAAGTCGGTGTTCACCAAGGCGGGGGTCCGCAGCCGGCGCGACTTCGTGGCCCGCCTCGTCGCCTCGCAGGTACCGGAGATCTGGCACTGATCCCGAGCCGGACGTCCTCCCCGGCCTCCGGGACACCGCCGCTCCGCGACACCCGGCTCCGGTCGCCACACGGCGGCGGGGGCGGAGCGCCTCGGCTCCGCCCCCGTGCCCCCGTGCTCCGTTCGGTGCGCGCTTACGGGCCGCAGTCGATGATGGTGGTGGAGACCCAGTGATCCTCGTAGTAGACGCTGAAGGTCTGGATGCTGCAGAGGGTGATGCCCTGGTACGACTTGATGCCGCCGCCTCCGTCGGCTCCGCCGCCGCTGCCCGTGTCGCCCGGCAGGCTCACCAGGGTGCCGTCCCCGTAGGCCGTGCTGCCGTTGCCGCCGCCTGTGGGGGCGTGTGCGGGCACCGACGCGGGGGCCTTGCAGTTCGCGCCCTCACGGAGGATATCCGCGTTCTCGGACGCCTGGGTCTTGAACTGGGCGGCGTAGGCGGTCTTCAGCAGCGCCTGATTCGCCAGCGGCCAGGTGTCCGCCCTGACGGCGGCGATGAACAGGGTGGCGTAGGAGAAGTCGGTGGCGCCCATGCTGTACACCATGTCGATCAGGACAGCTCTGCGGTTCGGCAGCAGCGTGTACCACAGATCGGGGAAGATCTCCTTGAGCGTGGTGATCGCCGCGTTGAAGTCGGCCTCGAAGAGCGTGATGATCTGGAACGAGGTGAGGTTCTGGCTGCCGTTGCGCACCGCGTTGTAGTCGGCGCCCACGGCGGCGAGCAGGGCCGGGGCGTCCGGGCGGTCGAGGTTGAACCCGACGCCGACGGTGGGGTGGCCCTGGGCGCTGATGTAGACGTGCGGGTCGCCCTTCACACCGTTCGCACTGTGGTGTCCGGCGACGTATGCCTTGGTCTCCTCCATGGTCATCTGCGGAGGTCTGGGCGCCTCAGGAGCCGGGTCCGTCGGGGACGGGAACTTCGGCGGATTGGGCCTCGGCGGGCAGCCGGTCGCCGCGGCGGCGGGGGTGGTGGTGACAACCGGCACCACGGCCAGGGCCGAGGCGGCCAGCACGGCGGCCAGCAGTCGGAACGGACGCGATCTGTATCGGGACACGGCATCTCCATGGGTTCTGGGGGGATGCGCTCATGATCGGGTCCGTCGCCGCCCCGGTACCATCCCGGAAATCTGGGGATTCTTGGAACCGGTCCCGGGGGGCGGTTTCCAGGTGCCGCGGCACAGCTGTGCCTTGATCATGCTGGGCGCCGGATAGTCCGTCGTAACCTTGGCGAGGTGGCTCGGGCACTCCTCGCCCGCGATCACCGCCCCTCTTATGGGGTCGTGGATTGCACGGCTGAAGACTTAGGTGGCCTGGGAAAGTGTTGAATGAGGTGACCGCAACCCGCTATGTCACGCCGTTGCGTGAGGGCGGGTCGCTTCCGGGGATCGTCGAGGCCGACGATCTCGGTACGTATGTCATGAAGTTCACCGGCGCGGGACAGGGCAGGAAGACCCTGGTCGCGGAGGTGATCTGCGGGGAACTCGGGCGCAGGCTCGGTCTGCGCGTCCCCGCACTGGTGCGGATGCAGCTCGACCCGGTCATCGGACTCTCGGAGCCGGACCAGGAAGTACAGGAGCTGCTGAAGGCGAGCGGTGGGCTGAATCTCGGTATGGACTATCTGCCGGGATCGCTCGGCTTCGACCCGCTGGCTTACCAGGTGGGTCCCGAGGAGGCCGGGCGGGTCCTCTGGTTCGACGCCGTCATCAACAACGTCGACCGTTCCTGGCGCAACCCCAACATGCTTGTCTGGCACGGTGACTTGTGGCTGATCGACCACGGCGCCACCATGATCTGGCACCACAACTGGCCCGGTGCCGAGGCCTCGGCGGCGAAGCCGTACAACGCCTCCGACCACGCGCTCGCGCCCTTCGCGCCTGATCTCGCCTCCGCCGCCGCCGAGTTGGCGCCGCTGGTCACCGAGGAACTGCTGACCGGGATCGCCGCCGACGTACCCGACGAGTGGCTGGTCGACGAGCCGGGCTTCGATTCGACCGACGCGCTGCGCCGCGCCTATGTGGAGCCGCTGCTGGCGCGCGCCGCCACGGTCCATGAACGGATCGTCCTCGACGCGCCCACCAGGCCGGACGGTCCTTCGCGGGCGCCCGGCTGGCTGGCCGGCCGGCTGGACCCCACGGCGCGCACCACGCACTCCCGGACGCGGCGGACGCCGGACGAGCAGTCGAAGAACGAGAAGGACGGCGGCCAGTGAGCGACAAGGACGTCTACGAGTACGCGCTGCTGCGTGTGGTGCCACGCGTCGAGCGCGGTGAGTGCTTCAACGCGGGGGTACTCGTCTACTGCCGTGCCCGGTCCTATGTCGCGGCCAGGACCCATCTGGACGAGGCCAAGCTGACGGCCCTCGATCCGCGGGCCGACGTGGTGGGGGTACGGGCCGCCCTGCACGCGGTCGAGAGCGTCTGCCGCGGCGGTGATCTGGCGGGGCAGGCCGCGGGGGACGACGCGGGCCGGCGGTTCCGCTGGCTGATCGCGCCGCGTTCGACGGTCGTACAGCCCGGTCCTGTACACACCGGGCTGACGGCGGACCCGAGGGCCGAGGCGGAACGGCTGCTGGAGCTGCTGGTGCGCTGACGCCGAGCGGCCCGCGCCGACGGGCACGGCGGCCGTGTGACGTCGGTTTCCCGTCCCTCTGTCGGTCCCATGGGACGTTGACACCGGGTGCCGTGCCTTCTAGCGTCTCGAATGCCGAAGCGACTAAGCGGTCGCTCAGGCTTGAGAGTCGCGGATCCCGAGGCGAGGAGAACAGAGGATGTCCACCACCGAGCAGCGCGTAGCCATCGTGACCGGGGCGGCACGTGGCATCGGCGCCGCCACCGCGCTGCGACTGGCGGCGGAGGGCCGCGCCGTCGCCGTACTCGACCTGGACGAGACGGCCTGCAAGGAGACCGTCGGGAAGATCACCGCGGCGGGCGGCACCGCGCTCGCGGTCGGCTGCGACGTCTCCGACAGCGCGCAGGTGGAGGCCGCCGTCGCGCGGGTCGCCGCCGAACTGGGCCCGCCGACGGTCCTCGTCAACAACGCGGGGGTGCTCCGCGACAATCTGCTCTTCAAGATGAGCGAGTCCGACTGGGACACCGTGGTGAACGTCCATCTCAAGGGCGCGTTCCTGATGGCCCGCGCCTGTCAGAAGTACATGGTGGACGCCGGGTTCGGCCGTATCGTCAGCCTCTCCTCCAGCTCCGCGCTGGGCAACCGGGGCCAGGCCAACTACGCCGCCGTCAAGGCCGGTCTCCAGGGCTTCACCAAGACCCTCGCCAAGGAACTGGGCAAGTTCGGTGTCACGGCCAACGCCGTGGCTCCCGGCTTCATCGTCACCGAGATGACGGCCCAGACCGCCGCCCGTGTCGGTATGGGCTTCGAGGACTTCCAGGCCGCCGCCGCGAGCCAGATCCCCGTCCAGCGCGTGGGCAGGCCGGAGGACGTCGCGAACGCCATCGCCTTCTTCGCGGGCGACGACGCGGGCTTTGTCTCCGGCCAGGTCATGTATGTGGCCGGTGGACCCCTCAACTGAGCCGGGCGAGCGGGGACATGGGACAGGGACATGGGGACGGGGCAGGGAGGCAGGGATATGACCGACGGGACGGAGCGGGGCCGGCAGGCGCCCGACAGCGGCAAGGTCGCGCTGATCACGGGCGCGAGCCGGGGCATCGGATACGGCGTCGCCGAGGCGTTCGTCGCCCGTGGCGACCGGGTGTGCATCACCGGCCGTGGCGAGGAGGCGCTCAAGGAGGCGGTGGAACGGCTCGGGTCCGACCGGGCGATCGGGGTGGCGGGCAAGGCGCATGACGAAGCGCACCAGGCGGTCGCCGTGGAGCGCGTCATGGAGGCGTTCGGCCGGGTCGACTATCTGGTCAACAACGCCGGTACGAACCCGGTCTTCGGCCCGATGGCCGAGCTGGACCTCAATGTGGCCCGCAAGGTGTTCGAGACGAATGTCGTCTCGGCGCTCGGCTTCGCCCAGCTCACCTGGCGGGCCTGGCAGCGGGAGAACGGCGGCGCGATCGTGAACATCGCGTCGGTCGCCGGGATCTCGGCGTCGCCGTTCATCGGCGCGTACGGCATGAGCAAGGCCGCGATGGTCAATCTGACCCTCCAGCTCGCGCACGAGTTCGCACCGGCCGTGCGCGTCAACGCGATCGCGCCCGCCGTGGTCAAGACACGGTTCGCGCAGGCGCTCTACGAGGGCAGGGAGAGCGAGGTGGCCGCCGCCTATCCGCTGGGGCGGCTCGGGGTGCCCGAGGACATCGGGGGCGCCGCGGCGTTCCTCACCTCGGACCAGTCGGACTGGATCACCGGTCAGACCCTGGTGGTCGACGGCGGGATCTTCCTCAACGCCGGGGTGGGGTGAACACGGGAGCGGACACGCACTCGCGCGGGTGAACAGGGGGCGCGGACGACCTCTCCAAAAGCCCCACCGGATCACCGTATTGATTCGGCCAACGCTGCGGTATGGTCTGCCGATCCATGGCTGAACAAGGAGTGTGAAGTGTTCAACCGGACCAGTCGGCAGGCCGCCGCGGCCCTCGCGTCCATGTCCCTTCTCGCGGGATGCGGCTTATTCTCGGACGACGAGGAGGAGGCGGCGCAGAAGATAACCGTCGGTACGACCAGTGAGCCACCCACGCTCGATCCCGCGGCGTCCTGGGACAACGGCTGGGAGATGTTCCGCAACGTCTTCCAGACATTGGTCGCCTTTCCCACCGGCAGCTCGTATCCCCAGCCCGACGCCGCCCGGCACTGTGAGTTCGCCGACGCGTCGAACCAGGTCTTCCGCTGCACACTGCGCGAGGGGCTGACGTTCTCGGACGGCGGCAAGCTGGACGCGGCGGCCGTCAAGCACTCCTTCGACCGGATCCTGAAGATCAATGTACAGGGTGGTCCCGCCGGTCTGCTGGAGTCCCTGGAGCGGGTGGAGACACGCGGCGACGACACCGTCGTCTTCCGGCTGAAGAAACCGGACGCGACCTTCCCCTTCATCCTGGCCACACCCGCCATGTCCATCGTGAACCCGGCGGAGTACCCGCTGGGCAAGCTGAGACAGGACGGCAAGGTCAGCGGTTCGGGACCGTACGAACTCGCCTCGTACGTCACGGGCGACCACGCGGAGCTGACCAGGAACGAGCGGTACGCGGGGTTCGCCGACCGCAGGAACAACGGCGTCACGATCAAGTACTTCAAGGACTCCGGCACCCTCTTCGACGCGCTGAAGAAGGAGGAGATCGACACCATCTACCGCGGTCTCACCTCGGAGCAGGTCGTCGAACTGGAGGAGAAGAAGCGGGAGAACGAGGCCCTCCAACTGGTCGAGACGGTCGGCGCCGACATCCGCTATCTGGTGTTCAACCCCGCGGACCCGGCCGCCGGGCAGCTCGCCGTACGGCAGGCGGTCGCCCAGATCGTGGACCGTGACGCGCTGGTCGCCAAGGTCTACCAGGGCACGGCGGAGCCGCTCTACTCGATGGTCCCCAAGGGCATCGCGAGCCACGCCACCAGCTTCTTCGACCAGTACGGCGACCCCGATGCGGACAAGGCGAGCGCCATTCTCGCGGAGCAGGGCATCGAGACCCCCGTACCCCTCACGTTCTGGTACACGACGGACCGGTACGGATCGGGCACGGCGGCGGAGTTCGGCGAGCTGAAGCGCCAGCTCGAAGCGTCGGGACTGTTCAGGATCACCTTGCACGGCAAGCCGTGGAAGCAGTTCCAGGCGGGCTACCAGAAGGGGCAGTACCCGGTCTTCGGCCGTGGCTGGTTCCCCGACTTCCCGGATCCGGACAACTTCATCGCCCCCTTCGTGGGCAAGCACAACGCGCTGAGCACGCCGTACGAGAGTCCCGAGATCACCCAGACCCTGCTGCCCCAGTCGCGCATGGTGAGCGACCGCGCGGCGGTCAACAGGCATTTCGCGCGGGCCCAGGAGATCTTCGTGGCGGACGTACGGCTGCTGCCGCTCTGGCAGGGCAAGCTGTATGTCGCCTCCAGGGACGACATCGCGGGCGGCGAGCGCGCGCTCGATCCGCAGACGGTGATGCAGATGTGGGAGCTGTACCGCAAGGCGAGCTGGTAGCGAGCCGCCGACGGGCGGGCGGGCAGGGCCTGGGCGGCTCCCCGGCGCCCCGGCTCCCCGGTCGGCCTCCGGGGCGGGGGCGGGGGCCGTTGTCAGTGCCCACCGGTAGGTTCAGTGGTGCACAAGTGATCGCTTACCGGAGGTTGTTGACGTGACCGACACCGACATGCTGCCCGAGTCCTGGCGTGGCGTCCTCGGCGAAGAGCTGGACAAGCCCTACTTCAAGGAGCTGGCCGACTTCGTCGAGGAGGAGCGGGCGAAGGGGCCGGTCTACCCGCCGCGCGAGGAGGTCTTCGCCGCCCTCGACGCCACGCCGTACGACAAGGTGAAGGTCCTGGTCCTGGGCCAGGACCCCTATCACGGCGCGGGGCAGGGGCACGGGCTGTGCTTCTCCGTCCGGCCGGGTGTCAGGACGCCTCCCTCCCTGCGGAACATCTACAAGGAGATGAAGGAGGAGCTGGGCCACCCGGTCCCGGACAACGGCTATTTGATGCCGTGGGCCGAGCAGGGGGTGCTGCTGCTCAACGCGGTGCTGACGGTCCGCGAGGGCGAGGCCAACTCCCACAAGGGCAAGGGCTGGGAGAAGGTGACGGACGCGGTGATCCGCGCGGTCGCCGAGCGGCCCGACCCGGCGGTGTTCGTCCTCTGGGGTGCCTACGCGCAGAAGAAGCTTCCGCTGATCGACCAGGAGCGCCATGTGGTGGTGAAGGGGGCGCACCCCTCGCCGCTGTCGGCGAAGAAGTTCTTCGGGTCGCGTCCGTTCACCCAGATCAACGAGGCGGTGGCGGCGCAGGGCCACGAGCCCATCGACTGGCGCATCCCCGACCTCGGCTGACCGTGCCCGGCCTCGGCCGACGACGCCCGGCCTCGGCGTGGGGCCGACAGGCTCGGGTCCGCCGCCCGAGCCTGAAGGGGATTGTTCACCACGGGAGCTAGCGTCATGTTTGTCGGATTTATCGGACAGGCATGCGGAGGCGGTTGTGAGGGAGCGGCAGGAGGCGTCGGAGGACGCTGTCATGACCAGGATCGGGCAGGCGGTCATGCTCTTCCACGGCGGCGACCGCGAGGAGGCACGGAACCGGTTCGGTGCGCTCTGGACGGAGATCGGGGAGGCGGGGGACCCGCTCCATCGCTGCACGCTCGCGCACTACATGGCGGACACACAGGACGACCCGGGTGATGAACTGGCCTGGGATCTCAGGGCGCTGACCGCCGCGGACGGCATGGAGGGACTGCACGGGGACGGGGGAGCGGAGGGGGACGGGGAGACGGGGGCGGACGCCGATGGCGATGCGGGCCCCGGCGGGGGAGCGGACGCGGGCGGGGTGCGGGATGCCGATGGGGGCGGGGTACGGGACGGGGCGCGGGGCGCCGGCGGGGGACGGGCGGCGCGGTCCGGGAGCGGGCCGGCCGTGCGCGCCTTCTATCCGGCGCTCCATCTCAATCTCGCCGCCGACTATATGAAGCTCCAGCGGCCCGACGCGGCCCGGCTCCATCTGGACCGGGCACGCGACGCGGCGGACGCGCTGGGGGAGGACGGATACGGCCATGCCGTACGGGCGGGGATCGACCGCCTGGAGCGGCGGCTCCGGAAGCGGTGAGCCCCGGGGCGGTGAACCCTGGGGCGGTGAGCTTCGGAGCGGTGACCCCCGGGACGGCGGTCAATTCCGGTAGGTCCGGGCGCAGATACGGGCCTCGGGACTGTCCGCTGACCAGCGGCCGTAGGCCTCGCCGAGGGCACAGAGATCGGCGACGGTGGCCGGTGCCTCGACGGGCTCGGGGGAGCGCCGCCGCTCGGGCCGCTCTCGGGGGCGTTCCTGCCGCGGTGGTACGGGCGTGTGCCCGCCCCGGGGCCGCTCGGGGCCGGACGTCCGGTCGGGGGAGAGCGTCTGCTCGGGGGCGGACCGGCGGGGTTCGGGGGAGGACAGCGGGGCGGGTTCCGGGCTCCGGGTGGGGAAGATCGCTTCCAGCGCCTCCCTGGCCGGTGCCTGGACGATCTGCGGTCGCGCGCCGCCGGCCCCGGGAGCCCCGCTGCTCGCCCCCGGCCGAGGTACGGACACGGGCGTCGGCCGTCCCTCCACGGACACACATCCGGAGACGGCCGTGACCACCATTCCCATCAGGACCATCGCTGCGCTTCTCGTTCGGTGCACGCGCGCAACTCTGCTGGTCGGGAAGGCCGTTGGGGAGCTTAAGGGCGCGGATTGGCCCGGACGGGTGACACCGCGCCGAGGCTGGGGCCCGGGGGTGCGGGATCACGGGGCGTGGGATCGGGGGCGTCGGCCCGGGGGCGCGGGTCAGTCGCCCGTCGCGCCGTCGATCCGCTCCCGGATGAGGTCCGCGTGGCCGTTGTGCCGTGCGTACTCCTCGATCATGTGGGTGTAGATCCAGCGGAGGTTGAACGGCTCGCCCGTTTCCCGGGTCCGCCGGCCGGCGCCCAGGTGGGCGAGGGAGTGCGGAGCGGCCAGCTCACGGGCGCGGGCGATCTCGGCCCGCCAGGTGGTGTACGCCTCGTCCCAGGTGTCGTTCTCGCCGGGATGGAAGTCCCCGTCCGGATCGGCGTCGGTGCAGTAGATCGGCCCGGCCTGCTCGTCGGCCAGCGTTCCGCGGAACCATGCCCGCTCCACCTCGGCCATGTGCCGTACGAGACCCAGCAGGCTCAGTTCCGAGGGCGGTACGGAGGCCTCCCGGAGCTGTGCGTCGTCCAGCCCCGCGCATTTCAGCGCCAGCGTCTCGCGGTGGTAGTCCAGCCAGCCCTCCAGCATCTCGCGTTCGCCCGCGAGGGTGGAGGGTTCGGTGCGTGCGGTTGTCGTCATGGCGGTCATCCTCACGTACGGACCGGTGTCGTCGCGAAGCCTTATTCGCCGCGCACCGCCACGCGCCCGCCGAGCGCCCGCCGCGTACCGCCACGCACCGACCGAGCACCCGCGCGCCCGCCGGGCACTCCTGCTCGCCCCACGGCGCACGTATGCTTCCGGGGCACCCGTCGGGCGTGGACCGGAACGCACCGGGGTGGACAGGAAGAGGGAGGCTCCCGTGAAGGTCGGCGTCATCGGGCTCGGCGACATCGCGCAGAAGGCGTATCTGCCGGTACTCACCACCCTGCCCGGGGTCGAGCCGCATCTCCACACCCGCACCCCGGCCACCCTGGCGAGGACCGCCGAGACCTACCGCGTCCCGGCCGCGCACCGCCACTCCGGCCTCGACGCGCTCCTCGCCCAGGGACTCGACGCCGCGTTCGTCCACGCGCCGACCACCGTGCACGCCGAGATCGTGACCCGGCTGCTGGAGGCGGGCGTACCGACCTATGTCGACAAACCGATCGCGTACGAACTCGCCGACTCGGAGCGCGTGGTGGCCCTCGCCGAGGAGCGCCGCGTCAGCCTCGCCGTCGGCTTCAACCGCCGCTTCGCACCCGGCTACGCCCAGTGCGTCGAGCACCCGCGCGAGCTGATCCTGCTGCAGAAGAACCGCGTCGGTCTGCCCGAGGACCCCCGCACCTTCGTCCTGGACGACTTCATCCATGTCGTCGACACCCTGCGCTTCCTGCTCCCGGGACCCGTCGAGCACACCGACGTACGGGCACGGGTACGGGACGGGCTGCTGCACCATGTCGTACTCCAGCTCTCCGGCGACGGCTTCACCGCCATCGGTGTGATGAACCGGCTCAGCGGCTCCACCGAGGAGATCCTCGAAGTGTCCGGACAGGACACCAAGCGGGCCGTCCACGATCTCGCGACGGTCGTCGACCACAAGGGACAGCCGAGCGTGCGGCGGCGCGGCGACTGGGTTCCGGTGGCCCGCCAGCGCGGCATCGAGCAGTGCGTACTGAACTTCCTCGACGCCGTACGGGCCGGACAGCTCGTCAGCGCACAGGATGCGTTGCGGACTCATGAGCTGTGCGAGCGGGTGGTACGAGCGGTACTGGACCAGGCCGCTTCCTGAACGAGCGCGCGCCGTCCGTGGCGCAGAGCGCCGCCAGCACGGCGAGGGCCGCGTAGACCGCCCAGTCGCCGTACTCGACGTACGGAGTCGTGCCCCGGGCCAGCGGAACGTCGAACACGCCGGTGGCGCTCCGGTCCGTACCGATCCCGGCGCCCACCCGCCCGCCGTCCGGCCCGAACACCGCGCTGATGCCCGTCAGCGTGGCATGCGCCATCGGCCGGCCGGTCTCCGCGGCCCGCAGTGCCGCCAGCGAGGCGTGCTGCTCCGGCGCCCAGCTCCCCTGGAACGTGGACGTCGAGGACTGCGCGACCAGGAGCTGCGCGCCGTCCCGGACCAGCCGCCTGCTCATGTCGGGGAACGCCGACTCGAAGCAGACCAGCGGCCCGAACCGCAGCCCGCCCCTGCCCTCACCCGGCAGGACCATCACCACCTGGCGGGTGCCGCGCACGCGGTCCTCACCCGCCGCCCTGCCCACCGAGGTGGCCCAGCCCAGGGCGGCACGGGCCGGTATGTACTCGCCGAAGGGCACCAGCCGCATCTTGTCGTACGTATCCCCTGTCGGGCCGTTCGGACCGACCAGGACAGCGCGCTTGAATATCCCGGCCGTCCCCGCCGCGTCCGTGCTGCGCGCGTCGACATTGACGAGTATCTCGGCGCCGACGGCGCGGGAGAGCACGGCGAGCCGCGCCGCCAGATCGGGTCTGGCCGCCAGATCCGCGGAGACGCTGCTCTCCCCCCAGACCACCAGATCGAGATCCTGCCCGGCCAGGGCGCGGGTCAGGGTCTCGCCCCGCGCGAACCGGCGCTCGCGGGCATCGGCGCCCTCGACGACACCCGGCTGGACGACCGCGATCCGTGCCGTGCCGGAGCGCTCGGGCTCCGGCGCCCAGATCCACACCGCGATCACGGTGAGCGCGCACAGCAGGAGGGACAGGGCGGCGGCGAGATGCCGTGCCGGACGTACCGGGCCCACGAAGATCGACCGGACAGGGCCTGGGCGCGGTCCTGCCAGGGGGAGCGGGAGCAGCGCGGTGAGCGCGGTGTTCACGGCGGCCACCAGCAGACTCACCAGCCAGACACCGCCCACCGAGGCGAGCCGCAGGGCGGGGGTGACCTCCCACTGGCTGGCGCCGAGCAGCCCCCAGGGTCCGCCGAGTCCCTGCCAGGACCTGATCAGTTCGACCATCAGCCACCCCGACGGCACCACCGCGACGGCCGCCGCGACGCGGCCCGGGGACGGTGTCCCGCCGAGCATGGACCGCACCAGCCACCCCCAGGGCGCCCATAGCAGCCCGAGCAGCGCGGCGAGCACGAGGAGGAACACATGAAGGCTCGGCGCCAGCCAGTGATGCACGGCGATCATGAATCCGACGCCGCCCAGCCAGCCGTCCAGGGCGGCGCGACCGCCCGTCGGAGCGGACCGTACGAGCAGCATCCAGGGCACCAGCGCGACATACGCGAGCCACCACAGGGACGGCTCGGGAAACGCGAGGGCGGGCAGTGAGCCCGCCACCACCGCGGCGGCGCCGCGCCACCACGGCGACGCCAGGCTCCGGCCGACCGGGGTCCGCATCCCAAGCGCCTCCTTAGCCCCGCCGCCCCGCCCCCGCTGTTCTCTTCCCCTGGGGAACCGCGCTGAAGCGGGAGGAGAGCGGTAGAAAGAGGAGAGCCCCTCGCGTCGGCCGATGCTGTGTCAGTCCCGGCCGGACCGGCTCATGCAGGGCCGCCGGCCCATGCCGGTCCAGCTCATGCCGGGCCGTCGGCCCACGCCCGGCCAGTTCCCGCCGGGTCAGTCAATGCCGGGTCGGCCGATGCCGGTCAGCCGATGCCGGGTCGGTCGATGTCCGTGGCGGCCGAGACGCGCCGCCACTTCTCGTGGACGGCCACCGTCCGCACCAGCCAGCCCGTGTCGCCCCGCAGCAGCCCGAACGAGTACCGTCCGCCGCTCATCAGCTCCTCGCCCGACTCGTGCCGCCACGGGCTGAGATAGTCCGCGGTCAGCTCGGCGCGGTCGCCCGGATATCCGTCCGGACCCTGTATACGCAGCCGGCGGTTGACGATCAGCAACTGGTGCACGCTGTACGGGCGCAGGCTCCCGGCCAGCCAGTCGGCGACCTCGGCGGCCGAACCCTCGATACCGCCCGCCGCCGTGTAGTCGACGCGGCCGTCCGTGGTGAACAGGGCCCGGTACCCGGGCCAGTCGGCGTCGTCCACGGCCACCGCGTAATTGGTGATCACTTCATCGATGGCGAGACGGCCCATCACGGTCGCGAGATCCACGCGCTGTGTCATCGGCTCAGTCTCCGGCAGGAAGGGCCCCGGGCCAAGTGCCGCGCACACCGGTCACCCGTCGGGTGGCTCCCTTGCTCCGGGCGGCGAGGTCTCATCGGCGCCCGAAGAACTCGATCTCGGCGACGGGCGGGACCGGCAGGGGTGATGGGGACGACGGGGACGGGCGCACCTGACGGGATGCCGGGACACCCCGTGGTGGTGCCGGGCCGCCCGGTGGTGGTGTCGGGCCGCCCTGGTGGGGGCGATGGCCGGGAAAGGGCGGATCATGGCCGGTGAGGGTTCCACAGAGTGCCGGACAGGACGCTCGGACGTCCGGGGTTACGAGGAAGATCGATGAGACTCTGCTTTCTGGTGGAGGAGCAGTACCGGTACGACGGGATGCCCGTGGAGGTGATCCGCCAACTCACCGCCTGGGGACACCGGGTGGATGTGCTGCGGCCCGGCAGTTCGCTGCTGCGGCTGTCGGAGGCGGTGCGGACGGGCAGCCATGACGCCTGGGTGCTCAAGACGGTGTCGGGGGGACCGGGGCTCTCACTGCTCGAAGCGGCGGCGGCGGTCGGGCTGACAACGGTCAATGACGCGCGGTCGATCCGTGGTGTGCGGGACAAGGCGCTGGCGGCGGTGATCGGGCGGAGCCGGGGGCTGCCGATGCCGGTGACGTACGCGGCGGCGCGGCCGGAGGCTCTGGGGGAGCTGCCGGAGACGGAGTTCCCGCTGGTGGTCAAGCCCGCCGACGGGAGCTCGGGGCGTGCGGTACGGCTGGTGCCCTCGCCGGACCGGCTGGCCGAGTTGGCGGGCGAACTGTCCGGCGAGGGGATGCTGATCGCTCAGCCGTATGTGCGCAACTCGGGGATCGACCTCAAGGTGTACTGCGTCGGCGGTGAGCTGTACGCGACCGAGCGCTGCTCACCGCTCCACCCCGACCGGCCCGCGCACGAGCGGCGGGTACCGCTGTCCGCCGAGGTCGCG
The DNA here is from genome assembly GCF_053608565.1 of Streptomyces sp. NPDC055025. NCBI lineage: Bacteria > Bacillati > Actinomycetota > Actinomycetes > Kitasatosporales > Streptomycetaceae > Streptomyces > Streptomyces sp. NPDC055025. Next base: position 105,787 of record NZ_JBSGVS010000017.1, on the reverse strand, counting down.
AGGATGGCGGCGGAGGTCGGGGTCGTCTACGGGCTCGATCTGTACGGCGTGGACGTACTGCTGGGCCCCGACGGCCCGGTGATCGTCGACGTCAACGACTTCCCGAGCTTCCGGCTCGTGCCCGACGCGGCGGAACGGGTGGCAAGGGCCGTACTGGTACTGGCGCGTGAGGGCGCGGCCGTATCGAGTACGGGCGGGGCGGGGGCCCTGACCGGTGAGGGCGGGACCGGACCGGATATGGACGAGGCCGGTTCGCGGACTGATGGAACAGGACCGCGTACCGACGGGACCGGGGCAAGTACCGACCGGACGGGAGCGAGCGCCGACGGGACCGGGGCGAGCGCCGACGAAACCGGGGCAAGCGCCGACGGGACGGAGCCGGGCACGGCGGACATCATTCCGCTCCCCGAACCGGCACGTGTTCCCGCGCGGTTCCGCGCCACCGCGGCCGGTGACGGCAGATGAGGATCTGTCTGATCACCTCCAGGCCCGGTCATCCGCTGCTGGCCGCCACCACCGCGCTGCTGACACCGCGGCACGAGGTGGACTCGATCGATCCGGAGGCGGGGCATGACGCGTCCCGGCCGTCGGTGTCCGGGGGCGCGCTCGCCGATGTCTATCTCCTCAAGGCACGGACACCGCGCGCGCTGGCCCTGGCCCGGTCGTTCGAGGAGCGCGGCGCTCCCGTGGTCAACTCGGCCGCCGCGACCGGGCTCTGCCAGGACCGTACGGCGATGGCCGAGCTGGCCGGGTCCGCGGGGCTGCCGTTCGCGAGCACACGGACGGTGGCGGCCCTGCGCCGACTCGCGGCGGAACCGGCCCTGCCGTATCCGCTGGTGGTCAAGAGCCGGTACAGCCGGCGGCACGATCTGGTCGCCCGCGTCGACGACGCCGTAGGGCTGCGCCGACTGTGCGCGGAGTGGCCCGACGAGCCGGTGGTGGTCCAGCCGTTCACCGCGAACAGCGGCTGGGACCACAAGCTGTGGGTGATCGCCGGCCAGGTCTTCGCGGCGCTGCGCCGCTCGGAGCTGGCCGATTCCCGGTCCGAACCCGATCCCCGGCCCGAGCCCGACTCACAAGATATGACCGGAGCGGGAGCCGCGACCGCTGCCGTCCACGACCCAGGCCCAGTCCCCGGCCCCGGGAGCCGTGGACCGACCCTCCCGCTGGCACTCGCCGATCTGCCCGGCGGATGGCTCGACCTGGTCCGCCGGGTCGGCTCCGTCTTCGCGCTCGACGTCTACGGCGTGGATCTGATCGACGCGGGCGGCGGCGCCCCGCTGATCGTCGACATCAACGCCTTTCCCGGTGTCAGGGGACAGACGGGTGCGCCGGAGGCACTCGCGGCGCTGGCACTGCGGGCGGCGACAGGAGAGGCGACAGGCAGGACGCCAGGCGAGGCAGCGGGCGAGGCGGCAGGGGAGGCGGCGGGAGAGGCGGAGGCGGCCACTGTGCCGGGATGAGACCCGGGTGGCGTCCGGAGACCCTCCTGACTCCCGTGTCTCATGGGTAAGTAATACTCACTTCATGGGCGCGAAGATTACGGGGAAGAGCGCGGACGTGCGCGGCGAGACGTTCGGGGGCGAAGCCGTACGGATCAGACGAGCGGTCGCCCGCGACGCCAAAAGGCTCACCACCCTCGTACGCCGCTCCCGTGCCTACGAGGGCCCGTACGCGCCGATGATCGCCGGATACCGGGTCGGCCCCGACTACATCGAGGCCCATGAGGTCTTCGTGGCCATCGGCCCGGCTGACCGGATCCTCGGCTTCTACGCCCTCGTCCTGCTCACTCCCGCTCCCGCTCCCGCCACTCCCGCCACAGTCGCTCCTGCCACGGCGGAACTCGATCTGATGTTCGTGGCCGACGACGCGCAGGGTCTCGGTCTCGGCCGTCGGCTGATCGAGCATATGAAGGCGGGGGCGCGCGAGGCGGGGCTCGATCGTGTCCGTATCGTCTCGCACCCGCCCGCCGAGGGCTTCTACCGCAGCGTGGGCGCCCGTCGGACCGGCACGGAGGCCGCGAATCCGCCCGCCGTGATGTGGGACCGCCCCGAACTGTTCCTCCCGGTCACGCGTGAGGAGAACGCCTACGCGCCCGTCACGCGCGAGGGAAGCGGTTACGCGGCCTCGTCCACATGACCGACGCCGTCGTGCAGGGCGGCGGCCCACTCCCGCAGAAGCACTTCGTACGCGTCCGAGGGCCACGTGCCGTCGGCGGCGTCGGCCGCGTCGACAAGCGCGCGGATCCGCTCATTGGCCGCGACGGCGTCGCGGGCCGAGGATGCGGTGGCACGAGTGGAGGACATATGACAAGCCTAGAGGCAGGACGGATGCCGGGAGGCCGTTCGGAGCGCGTCCTTGCTCACACTCCGCCGCCCCACCTCACCCCCGCGACAACAGGACGGCGATCGCGCAACTACCGCCGGGCTTTCCAGCTTCCCCAGGCCAGACAGGCGAGGATCACGGCGATCGCGAGGTCGTCGATGCCGCCGGTCCGGTTCGCCGTCGCGAGGGCGCCGACGGTGAGAGCGGCGAAGAGGACGGCGAGGATGGTCCAGAACCTGATCACGTCGCCCCCTGGTGACAGTTGTGGAAGTCACCGTAGCCGACCGCCTGCCGGCACGGGCCCCGTCCTCGTTGCCGCCCCCGTCGCAGTTGTGACCGAAGGGTGGAGGGGCCCGCTTCGTGAGCGCCCGGCGCACCAGTAGCGATGGCGGGGGGACGGCTCCCAGCCTCTGCGGGCACCAGGGTCTTTCGTTTGGGTCAGGCTGGGTGAGGGAGCGCCCGTCGCGGCAGCGGCCGGTGTCCGGGCGGCTGTTTCACTGGCTGCGCCGGCCGGGGGTGAGTGAGTTGAGTCCGGTGTCGATGGGTTGGGCTGCGCGTTGGACGTCGGCGCTGACCGCGTCGCGCAGTTCCTCGGGGGTGGGGCGCAGCCCGCATCGCCTATCTGCTCGGCGTCGGCCACCTCGTCGGGCTCGTCGGTTACGACGCCCGCCGCTCGCGGAGCTCGTCCAGGAGCGACGGGTTGACGATCGTGACGATGGCCTCGATGTCCCGGTCGTCGACGGCAGCCCATAGGACGTCGCGTGCGGCCCGGTACTTCGCGGCGAGCCGGTCCCGCTTCTCCTCGGGGAGTCGGGCTGCTCGGTCGGGGTGGCTGTTGTGGGCGTTGTCCGAGATCTTCACCAGTGTGGCGTTCCGGTCGCTGACGATGTGCCGGATCTTTTCCTCGTAGGGCACGCCGCGCTGATTGGTCACGGCCTCTACGACAGAGACGACGTGACGCGGGACGCCGGCGTCGCGCAGCTGGCCGGCAGTCCAGTCGGTGTCCTCGATGACGTCGTGCAGTAGTCCCGCCATGACCCAGTCGTCACCGAACGGTGCGAGTCCGGCGGCGACCGCGCGGACGTGCCTGATGTACGGCACCCCGATCTTGTCCACCTGTCCCGCGTGCGCGCCGAACGCGAGCGCGTCGACCTCGCTGACCGTCTTCATCGAACCCCTACCAGGGAGCCAGGAGTACAAGCGGCCCCAGAACAGTCCCCGGTCGAACAGTAGCGGAGGATTCATCGCGGGGACTTCCTGGACCACGGCACCGGATGCCGCCAGTGCTCCACCGGGGCCGGCCACTAAGAACGACCCTACTGGTCAGCCCGCCGATTCGCCCGCGTGGGGGCTCAGGGTGTCCGTGCCGATCAGTACGAACAGGGCGATGCCGAGCAGTATCCGGTAGATCACGAACGGCATGAAGCTCTTGGTCGTAATGAACTTCATGAACCACATCATTGATTGACGCCCTCTGCGGTCCTGATCTGGGCTTTCATCCATCCCTCAAGATCGACTGGGAGGGGAGTGGGAGATACGGGAAGCCAATCCGGGGTCAATGTCACCACGAACCGTTCCCACCGCTCCTGCAGTGAGTCCATGATACGGCGCTCCATGGCTGCCGTGACGTTGCTGTACAGCCCTTCAACGCCAGCAACCTCGTGACCCATCCGCGACTCCACTGCGATCCGGGAGTGCATCCCACCCGCCTCGTCAATCCACTCCTTGTGGCCGTGCCGCAGCAGGTACAGCCGCTTCCCCCCGTAGCTCGTTGTTGGGATCTTGGGCACCGGGCGGCGCGACCTGACCTTCTGTGGCTGCCCCAGGCGGAGCCGCTCGAACTCAGGTGATGCGTCCCGGCCGTCGGCGATGGGGCGCCAGTAATGGTAGGTGAAGTTCGCATTGGCCAGCAGTCCGCCTGTGATCGACCGGAAGACGTACTCGCCGTCATGACTTGCCAGCAGCAGTTCCAGCAGTTCGGCCAGGAAGGGCGGCACCACAAGCGTGCGTCTCGACTCGTATTTTGGCGGGAACAGCTTCAGCATGCCGCCCTCCCGTTGGTGCTGCCACTGCACTCGGACGGCGGGCATTATCGCTGGGCCGTACCGCTCGACGTCTTCGGCATGCCGCTCCTTGCGGTCTTCTTCTTCCGGGTCGTCCAGTGGATCGGAAGCTGGCCATGTGGGGTGTGAGTACACCCGCTGCAGCGCATAGAGCTCGGCTGGCCGCATTCCGGTAGTCGCCATCGTCCAGACGAACACGAAGCCATCCAAGCCCCAGAAGGTCAGCGCGTTGCAAGCGAGTTGGTGGACGTCCTCGATGCGCATTTCGCGCTTCCGTTCACGCGGCTTCTTCTTGTACTTTCCTCGCTTCTGCTTCTTCCCCTTTGGGACGGGAGAGGAGGTTCGTAGTTCATCGTCGACTGCGTCATCCATGAGCATGGAGAAGACGGTGAGGATTTCTTCTCCGTACTTCTCGCCAATGTTGGGCAGTGCCTTGAGTTGCTTCTTCCATGCCCGGTAGGCGGTGGGCTTGATGTCGCCAACAGCGGTTTCGCCCCATCGGGGCACGATGTAGAGCCTGAGCATGGAGCGGATCGCCTTGTCCCGAAGGTGCCCGACATCAAGGGTGTCGAGCCAGGTGCGGCAGTAGTCCCGCATGAGGACCGCTCCGTCACGACGGCTGATGTACCTGTCGTTGCGAACGTCCGACTCCCGGTCCAGCCCGTAGTCGTATGCCTCCTCCTCGGTCCATTTCGTACTGGACTTCGAGTCGAAGAGCTTCTTGCCGGTCTCGGGGTGCAGCTTGCCCGTTTCCCATCGGACCCGACAGCTGTTCCCCCGCCACTCGACCCACGGCATGTGCGTACTCCCTGGTGAGTTAAATGCGGATCGCCAGCAGGCACCCCTGACTGCCGGCCTCCGCGTGACTGCCTCTACTCTGCCGTGCCCACGGGGCATCCGGAGCACGCTCGGCAGTCAACACCCTGGCCCTTGAGGAGTTGCCTGATGCGCTCCTGAATAGCGCGGTCGGCCGCTGCCTTAGGGGTCAGGACGCACACTCTCGCGCCGTCGACGAGCCGGTAGGTGTTGGCTATGTGTCCCGGTCCGAGATCTAGCTCGATGACTGTGCTCATAGGTCCCCCTGTCTACTCGCGGAGAACCCCTCCAGGTAGACAGAGCGTGCCACGTCGGGCACGCGTGTGACACCCGTTGCCCAGTGATTCTTTTCGGACGGGGCGTCACAATCCCGTCACACGCAAATGGTTGTACGGGAAGTGGGACGAATTAGCGATTGTCGGGACCGTCGGGGAGGAGTCCGCGCTCGCGCAGGGCGGCGAGTGCCCGGTCGCTGATCTCCTGAGCTTGGCCCATGGTCACGCCGGGGGTTGTGATGCCGACTGCGTCTCGGATGATCGCCCGGACGGTGTCGTCGACGTCCACGGGCAGTCGCCGGCTGCGGGCGTCGCGCGCGAGTTCGCCGCCGTCCGTGAGCCGGATGGTGTCGGCGCCGTTTAGGACTGCCAGGCAGGAGCCGGGGATCATGCCGAACCCGGTCTCGATCTTCGCGTAGGTGAGATCGGAGGCGGAGACGCCGTTCTCCACGTTGCGGTAGGGCATGTGGCTGAGGCCGAGCGCCGCAGCGGCTTTCTCCTTGCTGGAGTAGCCGAGGGCGATGCGCTGCTGCTTGACCAGGTCGCCGAGCAGTTGGAGCTGCTGGGCGGCGCTGTCGGTGGGGGCGGCCATGGCCGTCATCTTCTCAGCTACCTACAGCTACCGCTAGATGCGACTTGCGCCATGGCAAGAACGTGACCTTTGGGTAGCGGTCCCTGTGGAGGAGTTTGGAGCCTTCGGGAGTTATTTAGAGGTTACTCACTAGTACCTCTAGAATCCTCTTGGTTGGGGCGCTACGTTCTCTGCATGGAACAACCCCCAGCCACCACCTACCAGGTGGACGGGGCGGAAATCCGCACCCGCCGCATGGAACTCGGTCTCAGCCAGGCCGAGTGCGCCGCCCGAGCCCGGATAGCGAGGCCCTACCTCTCGCAGCTCGAAACCGGAGAACGACGGCACCTGAGGCCCCCCACGTACAAGGCGCTCCGCGCCGCCCTCGCACTCACCGACCACCGGCTCCTCGCCCCAGACGAGAGCCGGCCCAGAAAGGAGAGACATGGCAGCCCCCACGAAGCCGAAGCCGGTTCTTGAGAACTACTACAGCGTCTCCGAGGCCGCGGTTCGACTCGGCCTCCGCAAGAAGGAGGACCCCAGCAAGAAGGGGGAGAAGTGGCTCCGCGACGGGGTCAACCTCCACGGCTTCCCCAAGCGCCGCATGGCCGGGCAGTTGCTCTTCAGCGAGTCCGACCTCGCCGAGATCGCCGAACTGCACAGCAGTCGAGTTCACGGCAACACCGGCAAGCGCAAGAGGCGCACGGTGAGCCGTAAGCCGACGGTCAAGGCCGTGATCGGCGGCGTCGCACTCGCTGACGACGCGCTCGCCAACGCCGCCTAGCAGCAGGTCGGCCCCGACCGCCGGGGGCCTAAGCCCGGCAGCGGGGGCCTGGAGCACCACCCCTCTACATGCAATCCATCTGCAAGAGAGAAGAGGACTCGTGTCCGACATCATCCCATCCGCATCGCCGGATGACACCAACCCCAGCGCCCCTGAGAGCGCAGTCCAGTCGCTGATCAACGGCGGCTACGGCGAACGTCAGGCGCGGGAGATCCTTTCCTTCGTTCGCGGCGAGGCTCGCGAACAGGGTTACGCCTCCGGACAGGCCGCCGCCCGTAAGGAAATCGCCGCCGACTTCGACCGGTGGGCCGCGAGGACCACGGACTCCCTCACGCCTGGGCAGGCCAGCGTGATCGTGCTGCACGGTCTCTGCGAGTGCAGCGGCGGCGTCAAGCCCTGCTATATGGGCGGTACGTCGTGACTGCGAATCCGATCGAGCGTCTGGACGTGCCGCTGACCGTGGTCGCCGACCAGACCACCGCGTACAAGCGGGGCCGCCGGATGGCTGGGTTGACTGCCGAGGACCGGCACCTCATCGACCCCGCCGACACTGCGTTCGCCGCTCTGGCCTGCGAGCACCCCAACGCCTGCTCCACCAACGCCAGCTACCCCAACTGGACCCCCGGGAGGGCGGCATGAACTCCTTCACCGCAACGTACTTCCTGGACAAGAAGAGCGACTTCCGAGGTAACTCTTCGGTCCATCCGGTCTTCTACGTGGAACCGAACGGAGAGCACCGGAACGGCTACATCACCCTGCAGATCGACGCGAACCTCAGCGCGGACGAACAGCTGAAGATCGCCGACCGCCTCGCGGATGCTGCCGGGGCCTGGCGCGACGGACTCGCTGCCCGTGCCGACAGCGAGCGCACGGCCGCCGACGAACTCGCCGAGGCCCACGCCGAGATCGCCCGCCTCAAGGCTGAGGCCGGTGAGGACGCATGAGCGCCACCCTCGCCCCCCTGTTCCGTAGCGCCGCTGCTGAGCTTCGCACCCGGGGTCACCATCAGGGCCACTACACCTGCCCGACCGGCGAGGTGTGCACGGTCGGCGCCCTGTCCGCAGCCGCGACGGGCAATCCGGTTCCGGCTGGCACGATTGATGCCCGCACGTGGGCCGCAATCGAGTACCTGTCGCCGCGTATCGACTCCGCGATCGTCGACGAGGATCCGATCGAGCGGATCGCCGACTGGAACGACCGCACCTCGACCACCCCGGCCGATGTGCTCACCGCCCTCGAAGCCGCCGCGAACGCGCTCGAATCGGAGCTTGCCGCAGCCGATGCGGCCGTCCACCGCACGTTCGACCGCGACGAGTCCCGGTGGACGGCCGGTCAGCGCGGCAGCTACGTGGAGGCCATCGCGACCGTCTACCAGCAGCACGGACAGGCGGCGGCGTGATGACGCTCCTGAGCCCCGAGACGGCCGCCATGTCGGAGCTGCTGTCCGACCTCCCGGACGCGCCAGTGGGCGTCCGCCGGGTGGTCGTGTCTCCGCTGGTGCGGGCCCTCGGCCTGGTGCCGGTGGAACCGGACTTCCAGGCGTCGGTGGATGCCGGGTTCGTGGAATGGCCCGACGAGTGGGCTGCGCGTGTCCTCGGGGAGGCGTGATGGGCCTGGAGCTGATCGGCGGCCCGATGCCGGAGCGCGGCACAGCGGAGGAACGGCGGCGGGCGGCGGTGCATGTCGCCGACCGGATCGCCTCGGAACACCCGCACCTCACCGGCCGCGAGCTGGCAGCCGACCCGCAGGCCCGTGCCGGGCTCCTGCACCTACTCGACCTGCTCGGTCTCAAGCCCGAGCCCGCTCCTGGGGGAAATCGCAATGCCTGAGTTGCTGGTCCGGATCGACGGGCAGACCGTGCCGCTGAGCAGCTGCTTCTGGGTTATCGCCGACCCCACCGGCTGCGTCTACTCCTCCACTCGCGGCACCACCGCAGTCGACGAAGAGGCCGCGCACCGGCACTTCACGCCCCGCCAGAACGACCGTGCCCGTCAGAACAGGCAGGTTTGGACTGTGCGGCTCCTCACCCGCGAACAGTGGCGCGAGCAGGCCAAACCCTGCTTCCTGGACCGCTGCCAGCACGCCAAGCCCGCCAGGTGACTGTCCTGATTCCGGCTGGGCTGGTCGGTATCGCGCTCTGCGCCCTCGCCGTCTGGCCCAGCCTCTGGCCCCACCGCACCACACCACCAGGAGACGAGCCGTGAGCCTCATACCCACCCTCAACAGGCACGGACGGCACCGGGCCGTCGGCGCCCTGGCCAACCTGGAACACCAGGTCCGGCAGCAGCGGATCCAGCTCGTTGGAGCCAGCGAAGCCATCCGGAAACTTCAGCAGGACCGCCGCAGCGCACTCGATGCAGTCGATCACCTGCGGGTCCGCCTCGGCCACGTTGAGCAGGAGAACGTCAGGCTCGGCCGTGCGGTCGAAGACCTCACCCTCGAACGCAACCAGCTCGACGAGGAACTCGCCGCGGTGAAGCGCAGGTTCGGCGCCCAGCTCGCCGCTGACGCCAACCAACACGCGGTCACCGTCCCGGCAGGCATCCGCGATACCAGCGCCCCCGAAGACCAAGCCACCGCACCCATCGACGTCATGCCGCTGTGGCAGGCCCTCGGCGTCAGAGCCACACGCGGCAACCCCAACCCAGCACACATCCCGCCGGCTGCCTGACCCGCCGGGCCGCTGGCGGCACACACCCAGCGGCCCGGCGCCCAACACGAACGCCCCGCCGAGGCGAATTCGGCAGGGCATCCACCATCAGCATCCCAGGAGAAGACATGCCCGTCACCATCAACGCCCACCAGCTCGGGCGCCTCATCGACAAGGTGCGCGGCCACATCGGTAACGAGTACATCGAGGTCCTGCACGGTATCCGGCTCGACGTCGATGCTGCCCACCTGCACGCCGTTGCGTCGGACCGGTACACCGTCGCTGCTGCCCGCTATCGCCTCAACCACGACGACAAGGACCAGGCGCCGTGGGGGCGCACCATCCCCGCCAGCTGGCTGAAGCCGCTCCGCGAATGGACCAGCGCCCACGGCGGTGGAGACACGATCACGATCAGCACCGAGCCGGGGCGCGTCAACTTCACCACCAACCACACCGAGATCCGCATCCCGGTCTCGGACGACCAGGAGTTCCCGAACTGGCGGGCCCTGCTGCAAGGTATCGCCGCCGAGGTTCCCACGATTTCCGCGTTCCCGGCCGTCGACTCCCGCATGCTGACCCGTTGGGCGGCTGGCGGAGATACTCTCCGCGTTCAGGTCACCTCCAATCTGAAGGCGTTCATGGTCTTCGGTGAGGGTTTCATCGGAGCCCAGCAGTCTGCGCGGTACGCCGGGATCGGTCCGTGCGAGGAAGAGACATTCGAGCAGGCGCTCGCTCTGTGGCCCCACGTCTTCACTGGCGACGAAGACATCGCCGACATGGCGAAGGACATGCCCGCCGAGGAACGACCCCGCTGGGAAGTGGCCTCTACGGTCCCCGACACGGTGGAGGACCTGCTCCGGCAGACGCTGCGGTCGACCAGTGAGCTACTGGGTGCCCCGAGTGAGGATCCGGGCGCCGTGGCCTCCTACGCCATCGCAGGGGTCAACGCCTGGTCCGCGTACCGGCTCCTCAACGCCCTCCACACGGCCGATCCCCGCCTCGCCGCGCAGACCGTCGCCGAACTGGCCGAGGAACTCGACGCGGGCGACTTCAGCGAGACCGCGTGGGACATCGCCGAGAAGGCCGGTCACGACCCGCAGAAGTGGCACGACGACTACGAGGCCCACGTCAAGAAGCTCGCGGCGAAGCGCGCCGCAGACGCGGCCTGACCGACCACCCTCCCCGGCGGCGCGTCGAGACCCCCGCTCCGCGCCGCCACCCCGGGCCCGGCACACCCCCAGCCGGGCCCGGGGCCACCACCGAAAGGCCAGCACATGAACACACCCATCCCGGCAGCCACCGCCCGCCACGTCCTCTGGATGTACGGAGCCGACGGAGGCACCGAACCCGGACTGTTCACCCACCAACTCCTCCGGCTCATCGGATACGCCGACCACGACAACAAGACCAAACTCGCCAGCCTCTACCCCGCCGAAGCTCGGGCCGTCCAGATGGCACAGCTCGACCCCGACGGCATCAAGACTCTCCTGAAGATCGCCGCGGGCGGCCCGTCCATCTACTGCATCCGCTGCCGGAACGCCGACGGACCCTTCACCCCGGACGACCTCTGCGAGGGATGCGCCCGGCCGATGCCCCTCGGCGGTGTCATGTGACCACCACCATCGTCGAGCCGGCCGTAACCGAGGCGGTTGCGCCGGGCCTGTACGACATTCCAGCGGATCTCTACCACTCCGATCCCATACCTGACGGCAGCCTGTCCTCGACCGGAGCCCGCAAGCTCGCCACCGAGTGCCCAGCCAAGTTCAAGTACTGGCTCGACAACCCAGAACCTCCGAAGCGCCACCTCGACCTCGGCACCGCCGCCCACAGCGTGGTCCTCGAAGAAGGCGAGAACGTCGTCGTCACCGACTACGACGACTGGCGCACGAAGGCGGCCCGCGAAGAACGGGACGCAATCCGCGCTGACGGCGGCCTGCCGCTCCTCTTCCACGAGGGCGAGCAACTGACCGCCATGGTCGCTGCACTACGCGCCGATCCCGAGGCGTCCCGCCTGCTGGAGCCCGGCTCCGGTGTTGCCGAGCAGTCCTTGTTCTGGGAGGACCGCGGGATTTGGCGCCGGGCCCGCTTCGACTGGCTGCGCCACGACGGCCAAATCGTCGACTACAAGACCACCAAGTCGGCGAACCCTCTCGACCTCTCCAAGGTGTTCCACGACTGGGGCTACCACCAGCAGCAGGAGTACTACATCGACGGGGGCATCGCCCTCGACGTGATCGACCCGGAGAAGCCGTTCCAGTTCGTGCTCCAGGAGAAGGAGCCGCCGTACCTCGTGGTCGTCACCACCTGCGACCCGACGGCCCGCGGTATTGGCCGGCACCTCAACGAAGTCGCGCTCAACACCTACGCCATCTGCCGTGAACGTGGCGAATGGCCCGGCTACCTCGAAGCACCTCTCACCGCGCTCCCCGTCTGGGTTGAGCGCCAGTACGCCTAGGAGAACCCGCATGAACCAGATCCTCGGCCAGCCTGTGCGCGCCGGCCGGCAGAACCAGCAGTCCCAGAGCAACGAGTACGACGACGGCCCCTTCGTCTTCCGGCCCGCCACCAAGGACGGCTTCAACGCCACCATCGCCATCCAGGGCCCGTCCGGATCCGGCAAGACATGGACCGGGCTCTGCATCGCCAGCGGACTGGCCGAGGGCCAGCGCTTCGCAGTCATCGACACCGAGCGAGGCGCCGCCGCCCTCTACGTCAACGACCTCCCCGCCACCTTCGACACCCTGCCGATGCACCGCTACGACCCCCGGGACCTACAGAAGGCCCTGGCCGCCGCAGCCCAGGCACGCTACCCGGTCGTCATGGTGGACAGCCTCTCCCACTTCTGGAAAGGAACCGACGGCACCCTCGACCAGGTCGAGAAGGCCAAGTCCAAGTACGGCGGCAACAAGTTCGCCGGCTGGAAGGACGGCACCCCCCTCCAGAACGAAATGATCGAAGCGCTCATGGCCTACCCCGGGCACGTGGTCGTGACCATGCGGTCCTACGTCGACTGGGTTCTTGAGAACGGCCAGCCCGTCAACAGGGGCATGCGCGTCGAGCAGCGCCGCGGCATCGAGTTCGAGTTCGGCGTAGCTGCGGAGATGGACAAGAGCAACCGGCTTCGCTTCATCAAGTCCCGCTGCCCGTCGTTCAGGGGACTGGTCCTTGACCAGCCCAACGGCGCGCGCGATATCGCCAAGCCCTACCTGGACTGGCTGCGCGACGGCGGCAAGGAAGTCGACCCGGTCATCTGGATCGACGCGGCGAACTCGCCAGAGGCCACCCCGGACAGCCTGCTTGCTCTCTACCGCGAAGTCGAAGCGGCCAGCGCCCTCGCCACTCCGCTCCTGCACCCGGACACCGGAAAGCCGACCAGCCTCGGCGACCGCATCAAGGAACGCGGCGCCTCGCTCAAGGCCGCAGCCGCTGCCTAACCCACCTACCTACGGGGCCGTCGTGGCCCGAACCTACGACGGCCCCGCCCCCGGAAGGAAATCACATGACCGTGCTCCAGATCTGGTACTGCCAGCGTTGCCGAAGCTCCTGCAAGGTCCAGCCGCCGACCGAGGCACCCGCCTGCCGCTGCAAGACCCCGGTACCCAGCCTTCACCCCACCGAGGTCACGGTCATACCGCAGCCGAAGCGTCGCCCCATGCACGCCCTCAGCAACGAGGAAGCACGCCTCCGGGCGATGGCCCGCAAGGGCACTCGGGTCCGCGTCACGTTCGAGGCCGAGATCACCGACGCCGTGCAGTGGACCGCCGGCGACCAGCGAGGCCTGGAGTTCGACCTCGCGACCTCTGACGGCCGCCGCTACACCATCGACCCCCAACTGCCCGGCCTCCACATCGAAGCCATATCCGCAGACGAGGAGACAGCGTCATGACCGACCTCTCACCCGACCTCGCCTTCACCGAATCCCGGACCATGCGGGCCCACACTGCCGGTCGCGTCGATGTCCTCGACAAAGTCAAGGCGCTGGCGCTACTGCCCGACGGCATGCACGCCACCACCGAGATCGTCGCCTCCTATTACGAGGTCGACGTCGAGGCCGTCAACAGTCTCGTCCGCAGGAACCGCGCAGAGCTGGAAGGGAACGGTCTCCATAAACTGACTGGCGCCGAACTGCGGCAGTTCGAGCTGGTCAACCTGACCAGCTCGGAGGCGGCTCCAAATCGACGCTCACTTCGGCTCTTTACGCGCCGGACCATGTTGAACGTCGGCCAACTCCTCGCCGAGTCGGACGTTGCCCGCCGGGTTCGCACCTACCTGTTGGACATCGAGGAGCAGGCCACTCCGGAGCAGAAGGCCACGGCGATCGAGAAGGCCGCCGAGGCTGAGGCTCAGCTTCGGGCGATCGAGGTCTTGGCGCGGATCGACGGCAACAGCTCCTACGCCCGAGCGATCAGCCGGCACATCGCCGCCCGGATGCTCGGCGAGGAGCCGGATGTCGACCCGGCAGACATCACGATCACCTGCGACGAGTACCTGAGGGACAAGGGCGTCCGCGACGAAAAGCAGCTCCGATCTGCACGCACACGATTGGGCACGGCGGTCGCCGCTCTTTACTTCGCCAGGTACGACATGAAGCCCCAGAAGATCGACCGCCCCATCAACGGTGTCCACCGCAAGGTTGCCGTCTACACCCGCCGCGACATCGATCTCTTCGACAAGGCGTGGGCCGAGGTCGGTCGCCACTACGACATCCAGACCCGGCTTGACGGGAACGCGGCGTGACCACTTCCGAGCAGCCCGCCCTTGACGGCACCATCCCCGCCGCAGCACCGGTCCGCCGCCGGGTCGACAACTACGAGACGTGGATCGACGAGGTGCGGCCCACGTTCGAGACTGTCGCCCGCTCCGGCCGCCGCTTCACCTCATACGAGATAGCCGACGAATACGACCTCCCCGAGCCGCCCAACCCGAAAAGCCACTGGGGCACCTTCGTCCACCGCCTCGCCGGGGACGGCCTGATCGAGCACGTCGGGTTCGAGGAAACCGCCCGGCCGACGGGCGAGCACTCCGCGGTGAAGGTGTGGCGCGGCACCCGGGCGACGCGCCAGGGGAGGGCGGCATGAACCTCGCCTGGATCTGGCCCGCCCTCATTGCCGTCGGCCCGATCCTTCACGCCCTTCACCTACACAACCGACGACGCGCCGCGCGAAATGCGGCCCAAACCGTCACCGCCGACACCCGGCCCGGCACCGACACCAAGACCCTCGCCACCTGCCACGCCATCTGGAACACCAGCCGAAAGGAAACGCCGTGAGTCGCCGCCCCATCCCCGCCGAAGCCTTCGACCACGGCGACCAGCGCCGCTACAACCGCGGCTGCCGCTGCCGCCCATGCACCCGCAGCGCAACAGCCGCGAGCCGCCGTAACCGCTACCTCCGCGACACCGGCCGCGGCAGCCTCACCACCCCGGACCGGGCCGCAGCCCACATCGCCCGCCTACGTGCCAGCGGCACACCCGACGCCGCGATCTGCACGACCGCAGCCGTCGTTCCCGACGTCTTCTACCGGATCCTCCGTGGCGAAGGACGCATCCGCTACGCCACCGAACGGCGCATCCTCGCCGTCAACGTCCCGACGGGGGAGACCTCCAGCCGGTCCGGCGCGCACGTCCCGAATCTCGGTACTGTCCGACGGCTGCGGACACTCGCCGCCGATGGATGGCCGTCCGCCGAACTCGGACGCCGCGCCGGCAAGCAGAAACAGTTCATCGTCTACCTGCAGAACTCCAGTACTGACGCGCGGGTTCGCCTGTGGGTCGCCGGCTACATCCGCGACCTTTACATCGACCTTCACGGCCTCATCCCCGAGGCGGAGGGCGTGCGGTCGGCATTCGCTGCCCGAACTCGTGGTGCCGCTGCACGCAAGGGGTGGGCGCCCAGCGCGTACTGGGATCTCGACGACTTCGACAACCCGAACTTTGAGCCTGCCGCGGTAGACACTGCCGGCCGCAACGAATTGGCGGCTGCCCGCCGCTCTGAGGTCGAGCACCTGGACAACTTCGGGCTTCCCGAGCGCGAGATCGCCGCGCGCCTCGGCATAGCCGTGTCGACGGTCCACGCCATCGTCCGTGAGCTGCGCACCGGGCAGCGGCGGGACCGGACGGGGTTGGCCGCATGAGCGCCCCGGCCCGAGACCCGGTCACCGGGCGGCTCATCCCGCCCGCACTCCGCCGACCGATCCCGCACAAGTGCTCCGCCGGGGTGACCCCATGCGGGAGGCCAGCCCGGTTCTACGCCTGCGGCTGGCGGTGCGTGGATCACGCGCCCGGCGTGAAAGCCGCCTGAACACACGAGCGCCCCGCGTCTGCGGGGCAGGGAGGGAGGGAACGTGTCAGTCGTCGGACTCGGCGGATGGCTTCTTGCGGCGCACCACGATCTTGCGCTTTGGGGCGGGCTCGTCCGCCTCGATCAGTTCGCGCTCCTCGCCGAGGGCTTCCAAGGCGCGCTCGTAGAAGTCCACGCCGACGATGACGGCGACACGTTTCCCGCGACTGGTCATGACGGTCGTCTCGTCGAAGTAGCGGGCGCGCTCGATCGCGTCGGCGAGCGAGTTTCGCACATCGGCGATCTTCTCCTGGTGCTCCTTCTTGGGCGCGGTCATGTCGGTACTGTACCTCACAGACTTCATGTACATCATCGCGTTGAGCGCTATTATGTACATGAAGTCGACGGGGTGTACGCCTCGAACCCGATGGCCCAACAGGGCCTGGTTCCGTGCGCCCACTCGGCCCCCATATCCACTCACACCCCCAAGGGGGACCCCTTGATCGTCGAAGGCTTCCACGGCCCCGGAGGCTGGGCAGAAGGCCGACGCCTCCTCGGCCTCAAGACCCGCGCCGTCGGCATGGAATGGGACGCCAACGCATGCGCCACTGCCAAGGCTGCCGGACACACCGTCATCCGCTGCGACGTCTCCCAGTACCCCACCGCGCCGTTCAAGGGCATCGTCACGGACAAGGTTGACAGCCCGCCCTGCCAGGCATGGTCGAAAGGCGGACACCAACTCGGCCTCATAGACCAGCCCCTCGTCCACCAGGCCGTCGAAGACCTCGCAGCCGGACGCGACACGCGCAAAGAACTCGGTGCCGCCTGCCGCGACCCCCGGTCGATCCTCGCCGCCGAACCCATGCGCTGGCACCACGATCTGAGGCCCGACCGGATCCTCATGGAGGAAGTACCGGCCGTACTGCCCCTCTTCCAGCAGTACGCGCGCATCCTCCGGTCCTGGGGATACAGCGTTTGGGTTGGTGTCCTCAACGCCGCCGACTACGGCCTCGGCCAAGCCCGTCTCCGCGCCGTCCTCATTGCCTCACGCGTCCGCGACGTCACCGCCCCCACTCCGACGCACACGCAACACCCGGCCGATGACTTGTTCGGCGAACGGCTCTTGCCGTGGGTGACGATGGCCGACGCACTTGGCTGGGGCTACACCCGCCGCCCCGCACCGACCGTAACCGGCGGCGGCACCGAGACCGGCGGAGCCGAGCCTTTCTCCTCGACCAGCCGCGCGGCGATGCGCGCCGCGATGGACGACCCCGGGCACTGGGCTTGGCGCAAGCCGGCGCCGACCGTCACCGGAACGGTGGGGCACGTCGGCGGCAAGCAGGCTGGCGGCCACCTCAACCTCACCATCCCGGAGGCCGCGCGCCTTCAGGGCTTCCCCGACGGCCACCGGTTCGTCGGCAACAAGGGACAGCAGTCCCTCCAGGTCGGCAACGCCATCCCGCCGCCCCTCGCCGCACACCTGCACGCCGCGGCCAACGGCATAACCGTGCTGCCGCAGCACGTCCAGGCCGCTGCGTGATCTCGCCCCGCGTCCGCCGCCGCGCACACACGTCGCCCTAACCCCGCCGCGCCAAGGCCCCGCCGCAGACCTATCCGAACCTGCCCGAAAGAAGATCCGATGCCCTGGTTCAAGATCGACGACAAGGCGCATTCCCACCCGAAGATCATGCGGGCCGGGAACGCGGCGCTCGGTCTTTGGGTGCGCTGCGGGTCCTACGCCGCACAGCACCTGACCGAGGGCATCGTTCCCGGCGTCGTGGCCCAGTTGTACGGCACCGCCCCACAGGCCAAGAAGCTCGTCAAGGCCGACCTGTGGCACGAGCGCGGCCACTCCTGCGGCCGCTGCCCTCAGCCGGGGGAGGGTGACTACGTCATCCACGACTTCCTCGAAGACGGGCGTAACACCTCCCGCGCGAAGCACGAAGCCGAGCGGAAGAAGGCCCGCGACCGGCAGGCGAAGCACCGGGAATCGCGAACTTCCGGGAGCGAAAGCCCCTTGAAAACGGATCGATTTGAAGTCGATTCATCCTCGAAAAAAAGCGAAAGTGCCTCAGAAAAAAACGAGTTCTGGGACTCCAGTGCAGGTCAGGGGCATGAGTCACGGCGTGACGAAATCGTCACGGGTATCCATGCCGGTGCCGCTCCTGTTCCTAACCCCAGTACTTCCTACGGAAGTACTGGTGCTGCTGCCACCGACGACCGTCGCCCCGGCCTCCCCGATCAGCTCGCCGAACTCAAGCGCGGCATCGCCGCAGCCGGCCTCGCCGGAGTCGCCTGGGACCTCCGCGAATCCGGCTGGGAGTACACACGGCAAGCCATGAACCGCGTCGGCGTTCCGGCGATGGTCGCCCACGCCGTTAATTCCGCCCGGCTCAAGGGCCTTCCTGCCGGTGCCTCCGCCTGGGTTCAGGGCTGGCGCTCCCTCGAAGCAGCACCCGACAACAGCGAAGACGTCACCTACCTGCCTGCCGCAGTCGGTGGGTTCCCACAGACGAACCGCCAGCAGCAAGAGACCGACGACCTCTTCGGCCGCGCCATGCAGCGTGCCAAGACCCGCATGACCCAGGAGGGATCATGACCCCCGACGAGACCGTCGTGCTCGCCCGCTACGTGCGGGCCCTGTGCCCCCAGCAGAAGTTCGACGAGTACACCCCCGACGCCTGGCACGACGTACTTGGAGACTGGCCCCTCTCCGCAGCGCGAGCCGCGGCCGCCGCCGTTGCCAAGCAGCAGCCCTTCGTCAGCCCCGCCGAGATCATCGGCGAGATCCGCAAGCAGCGCGACGCCAAGGCCGACAGCTTCCAAGGGCCCGGCCTGCCCGCAGAAATTCCCGACGCGGACCCGGATGACGTTCCCGCCTATCTCGCCGCTCTCCGTGAGCAGCGCACCCGGGCTGCGGATGGCCAGGAGCTGAAGCGGCGACCGGTTGCCGAGCTGATTTCCGGCGTGGTCTCCAGCTTTGGCGTTGTCCCCGGCAGCGACACGGAGGAAGCTCCGTCCGTTCGTCGGCCTGGGGCATTGTGCGTTGAGTGCCCGGTGTGCCATGCGGCGATCGGCCGCCCGTGCCGGTTGAAGCTCCAGGGTGGCGCACGTCACGAGCTGAGGAAGCCGCACTCGGCCCGCGGCCGTGTGGCCCGCGGCGAGCCTGCGACCACCGAGTCCCCGGAGGAAATTGAGCGTCGTCGCGCCGTGTCGCTGGCCCACCTTGATCGGCTCGCCGCCGACGAGGTTGAGACACTTGGGGAACCGTCGTGACCGACTTGGATCCGGATGACGTGCGGGCGATGCGCCGGGAGAACGGCGGCTCCGACTTCCGCCTGTACCTACGCCAGCAGATTGCCGCCGGCCGCGACCGCAGAGCCCAGCCCCAAACACCGGCCGCCCGGCCATTACCGCCCGGCCGCCGCCCGGGCGCCTGGCCCCCCCGGGCTCAGCCCGCCCCCGCCGATACCCGAAGCGCCGTCCGGCGCGTGGGATGCCGCGGTCGCCCGCTACCGGCGCGACGGGGACCCCGATGCCCCGCCCTGTGAATGCCACGGATGCACAACCACCACCAGCGAGGAGAACCGATGACCCGCCACATTCCGGCACCCATGCCGGCCAGCCTTCGACCGTCCCGTGTCCCGGCGCATCCGGCGCGGGGTGTGGTGTGCCCGTGGTGCCGGGCCCAGCCCGGCAGTCCGTGTGTGGTGCCGTCGTCGCGGCGCCGTACCGAGCAGGTACACCAGCAGCGCATGGCGGCCCGGGCGCAGTTCGTGGCGTGCTGCCCGACGTGCCAGGTGGAACCGACCGTGCCCTGCCACCTCGACGGGTGGCCGTTGAAGGACGGTGCGGTGCACGCCCGCCGGCACGAGGAAGCCGAGGTGGCGGCATGAACCGCGACTGCGAGATCCCCCAGTGCCCGAGTCTGGCCCGCCCGAACCGCCGCACCTGCGCCACCCACCGGGCCCGAGTCCACCGGGACGCGATCCCCGCCGAGCCCGTCCCGCTCGTCGACCTGGAGGAGGTCGCGTTCGTGGTCTACGAACGGCTGTCGGCGGCTGGCATGCCACGGCCCGAGCAGCGGCTGGTTGTTGTCGAGTTGACGGAGCGCAGTGTGCCCGCCCTGGAGATTGCGCGGCTTGTGGGTGTCAGCGAGCGCACTGTCCACCGCTGGAGAAGTGTCGCGTGATGGCCGCCGACGACCGGGACCGGTCGTGCCTGCTGCCGCGCCCGCGACGGTTTATCGGCGGGCCGAGCCGGTCGCCACATCTGCCCGCCGACCTGCCGTTTCCTTCGTCCCAGCCTTCCAATTCCCGCCCGATCAAGGTGTTTTGGCTGGGAGAATGAAGTACCGCAAACACCCATAAACCTTCCATCGGCGTGTGGGCTTCGAGGGAGCCGACGAACCGGTTCCCCGGCCCGACCGCCCGCACCAACCGATATGCCCTGAATGTCCAGACCGTTGACCGACCAGAGGAACCCGACATGACCCTGCCCGAACTCACCGTCCAGCCGACCGGCTACGTCGTGACCTGCCTCCCCGAAGGCCACGACGACCGATGGACCTTCACCATCCAGGTCCGCTACAGCGGCCACGACCAGTGGGCCATCAAGCACGGCATCCGCCACTACGGCACCGACGGCACCTGGTCCTACGAGCCCGACTTCGACGAAGACGACAAGGCCGAAGCCAAGTGGCTGGCCGCGCACCGCTTCGACCACGACACCGCGCTGAAGCTGGCGCGTGAACTGGCGCCGACGCTCACCTACCGCGGCGTGAGCGTGGCCGACGCCCTGGCCACTCCCACCCCGTGACACGCAGTACGCCCCGCCCGGGTCCTAACCGGGCGGGGCGCCCCGACAGCCTTCCACACACCTTGGAGAACCCGATGACCGATCAGCAGCACAACCCCGGAGCCTTCTACTGGAGCGCCAACTCCGACCTTTGCAAGCACGGAGCTGAACCCGACTGGGAAATCGACGGCGAGGCATGGGACGCCTGGTCCGACCGGCACCCCGTCAGCGACGACGGCCACATCTGCCTCGACGCCCCGGCCGGGGAAGCCTGCCTCGACTGCTCCGCCGACGAGGTCGGCATGGTCCCGTGGGCGGACTGCCGTGTCCGAGAGCACGCCCGGCCGAAGCGCGGCATGGTCCCGAACCCGGACGTCAGACATCAGCCGGTGACGGTCTGGGTCGGCACCCACGAGTGCCTGGACCGCGAGTGTGACGAGTACTTCACCGACGACGGTGACACCGACCCCGGCGTGGAGGGCTGCTCCCACATTCGCGAGGAGCGGGCGTGCTCCTGCCAGCGGGGCGACGACGGCGAGTACAGCAGCGCCCCGTGCCCGGCTGTCGTCCCTGCTGCGTAACCCCGCGTGTCCCCGCCCGGCGGCTATCCGGGCGGGGACCCCGCGACCCCGCAAGCCCACCACAGACCCCAGGAGACCCCGTGACCACCCAGCCTGAGCCGTACACGTACACGTACACCGACCCCGACGGGGACACCTTGAGCATCCGGCGGACCGTCACCATCGACGGCTCTGCGATCCCCGCAGTGTCGATCAGCGCCCGTGAGCGTGACTCAGCGGCGGGGGTGATGATCCCGGTCGCCGACGTGGAGCGGGTGGTGGCCGCGATCCGTACCGCCGCCGGGCAGCCGGCCGACCGGGCCGCCCTTCGCGAGCACATCGCGGAAGCGTTCGCGCGCTACGACTGGAACGTGGCCCCCGTGTTCCGGAGCGTCAATCCGAACGCGGACCACTACGGTCTGGCCGATGCGGTGCTGGCTGTGCTGCCCGAGCCCGCCGCCGACCGGGGCGCCGACCAGACCGCCGAGATCGAGCGGTTGCGGACGGAGCACGCGACCTGGCGGAAGCTCGGGCGGCGCAACCTGGAGCGGGCGCACGAGGAGAACGCACGCCTACGTACCGACCGGGCCGCCGTCCTGCGGGAGGCAATCGCCGCCGTTGAGGACCCGCAGCAGCGGGCCCGGACGACGACCGGTCTCGGCCTCGGCTGGGAGGCGGCGCGCGACGTGCTGCTCCGGATGGCTGCCGAGGCGCAGCAGCCCACCGCCGAGGAGCGGTCCAAGCCGGTCAACCCTGCCGCGCTGGTTGAGGTCCGCGACCGGTGCCCGCACTGCCGCGACCAGCAGCTTGTACCGCGCCGTCAGATGGCCGAGCACCTGGCGCGCCTCCATCCCGACCAGGCCACCGCCGTGGAGCAGCCCGACACCCGGTCATCGCCAGCCACCGAGCCGACGCCCGCCGAACTGATCCGGGACCAGGTCCGGGAGTGGCAGAAGGACTGCGTGTGGCTCGACGTGGACGGATCGCCTCTGGTCCTCCCGGGGTCCTGGCCGGACGCTCAGTCGCTGATCGACGCGATTCGCACTGCCGTCGTGGAGGAGTGCCGGGATGGCGGGGATGGCTCACAGCCCGACGCCCGGCGCGAGCGGTACGTGGCCGCGGTCCTCGCGGCTCTCGCTCGTGACACGACGAACGGCCCGAACTGGGGCGCTGCCGCCGACGCCGCCATGGCCGTGGCGGACGAGGAGCAGCGGGAACTGCGTGCCGAACTTCACGAGTCTCGGGCCCTTGCTTCCCGGCGCGAGTCCGAGCTGATCGGCCGCCGCGCCACCATCAAGAGCCTGCGTGCCGAGTTGGAGCAGGCCCGCGCCGAACGCGCCGTCCTGGCCCCGATGCTCGACGGCCTCGCGCGACTCGTCGCCACCAACTCCCGGGACTGGGGCACCGACCGGGTCGACGCGTGGCTGTGGGCCGTCATCTGCGGCTGGGACTGCGAGGAAGCCGAGCACACCGACACCTGCACGCACGGCGCCATGGAGGAAATGGCCGCGCGCCACGGCTGGGACGAGGAGACCGTGGCGAAAGCCCGGCGGTACCGCGCCGTTGTCCGGACCGTTGAGGAGTCGGGCCCGGTGTCCAAGGGCGGGGCGCGCGAGCCCCACGGCGGGGCGTGACGGCCCCCAGGAACGCCCCACACCCCAAACCGGCACCCCCGAGTGACACCCCGCGCCTGAAAGCCCGCCAGGCGGGCGCACAGCCAATCCAGAACCGAACGCACAGCCGAGGAGCGCCAGATGACCGACCAGCCCGCCCGCTACGCCGTGTACGGCGAACTCATGTGGCCCGAGTGGAACCAGACCTCCGAGAGCTACGGCGTCGACGGCAAGGACACCGCCGAGGCCCTGCTGGACGCTCACGCCGCTGAGGTCCAGAACGAGACCATCCCCGACTGGGAAGCCGTGTACGAGCCGGGCAACGTATCCGACTACCTCATCGGCTACGCGAACAGCGAGGCCGCCGCGAAGGGCGCAGCCGTCGCATGGGTCCTGTCCCAGACGGACAAGAACGCCGCCCGCCTGGAGTGGGAAGAGCTGCCCACCGGGGAGCGGCACGACCAGTGGTTCGACCTGACCGAGCGGCACGACGACGGGATCGGCACGGCCACCGGGGTCACCGTCCGCCGCCGGTCCCGGCCGTACACCGCTGCCGAAATCGCGACAGTCGACACCACCGAGTGACACCAGCGGCCCGCCCCCGGGTCGAACGGGGGCGGGCACCCAGCCACCACACCACACACCCCCGAAGGAGAACCACATGCTCACCCCGGACAACTGGCAGATCATCCGCGACCTGACCACCTGGGTCGACATCCACAACGGCCGCTCGGAGCACGAGATCGCCATGCGCATCATGAAGATCACCGAAGAAGCAGGCGAAGTCTCGCAGGCGTACATCGGCATGACCGGCCAGAACCCCCGCAAGGGCGTCACCCACTCGCTTACCGACCTGCAGGGCGAACTGTGCGACGTGATCCTCACCGCCGCTGTCGCGCTCGCGTCGATCAGCGACGAGCCGGCGGCCATCTTCGACGCGAAGGTTGCGCACGTTGCCGAGCGCGCGATGGGGGTGACCCGATGACCGACCAGACCCGGCCGACTCCCGGCAACCGCCGCTTCTACCAACTGCACCGCCCCGTCGACGTCTCCGGCATCTCCGGCACCGGATTCCCCGCCGAGGTTGCGGTTTTCAGCGACGGACACGCCGCCATCCACTGGCCCGGCAAGTTCCCCACCACCACCCCGCACCCCGGCGGCTTGGCCTGGACAGAGGGCATCCACTGCCACCACGGCACCACCCTCCAGCCCCTCACCGACCCGCGCCTGGCCCGCATCGCCGAAGCCCACACCAAGCACGTCGGAGAGGGCGGCCTCACCGACGGACTCTGCACCGAATGCGACCACCCGCACCCGTGCCCGACCTACGTGTGGGCGACGACCGACCGCGACCCGCTTGCGACGTGGGACCCGGCCGACGGCGAAACCGAGGTGACCCGATGACCACACCCGCCGACGAACTCCGCACCGCCGCCCGCCGATGCCGAAGCGGCATGCTCGCCGTCCACATCGACTTCGACGTGCCCCTCGCCGACTGGCTGGACGTGGCAGCCGACCTGATCGACAGCTACCCCGACCTCGGCCGCACGCACATCGACGGCGAGCCCTGCACGGACCTCGCCTGCCGCACCGTCCACGCCGCCCTCGCGGTGGCCCGGCAGATCAACGGAATACCCCGGTGACCGGCCCGTCATCCACGCCCCGGGGCGAGCGCGCGCGTCGCCCCGGGGCCACCTGGGACACCACCCTCGTCCGTACCGAGGCCGTGGTGGCAGACGGGGAGCCGGAGCCCCAGCCCAACCGGGCCGCGCGCCGCGCCATCCGGCGAGCAGCCGGGAGGCGGACGTGACCGCCGCCCGGGTGCTCGGCGCCGCGATGCCCCTGCTGCTCCTCACCGCCGCAGCCGCCGTCGCCGTGCTGCTCCACGCCGAGGACCGCGCCATCCGCCGGCGCGAGGCCCGTGCCGCGGAGCAGCGCGCCCGGCCACCCTGCGCTCCGTGCCGGGCCGTCCTCGACGAGTTGGAGCTCCACCGCGCCGCCGTCCGGCACGCCTGCTGCCCCGGCTGGTGGACACCCGCCCGCACCTACGCCCACCACCCCGACTGCACCAAGGAGCGAACCCCGTGACCACCCGACAGTTCACCCGCAACGAACTCGCCGCTATCGGCGTCCCGCCCGACAGCCCCGACGACATCGAGTACGACGACGACCTCCTTGCCGACGAACCCGTCACCACACTGAAGTACACCGCCCTACGCCGCGTCGTTTTCCGGGCTCCCGACGATGGCAAGAGCTATGCCGTCGAGTACGAGACCCGGCTCGACACCGGCGACTTCGAGGTCAACGAGTACAGCCCCGAGGACCACGGCTGGTACGGCGACACCGTGGAGGCAGTCGAGGTGGAAGAGCGGCAGGTTCTCGTCACCCGCTGGCTTCCGGTGGAGGAGGCCGATCATGCCTGACCCGTACCGGATCCTCGTCACCGGAAGCCGCGACTGGGACAACTACGACCTCGTGCGTGACTCGCTCACCATGGCGATCTACCAGAACGTTCCCGCGATCATCGTCCACGGCGCGTGCCCGTCCGGTGCTGACGCGATCGCCTCGTGGTGGATCCGCCGCTACCGCTTCCTCGGCCTGACCGAGGAGCGCCATCCTGCGGACTGGAAGCAGTACGGCCGCGCTGCTGGGCCGCGCCGCAACGAGCACATGGTCCAGCTCGGCGCCGACCTCTGCCTCGCCTTCATCAAGAACGGCTCCCGGGGCGCGAGCCACACCGCCGCGCTCGCGGAGCAGGCGGGCATCACCACCAGGAGGTACACCGCATAACCACCACTACGGAGTGCGCCACGTCACACCCCAAGAGGGACATGTGTCCGCATCCCCCCAGTGCCGCAGCGGCAACCTGAACAGGAACCCAAACGCCGACCAGGAGGCGAAATGACGGATCCTGCCGAAGACCGCCAGACGGTAATCGAGACCATCGTGACTGCCGCTGTCGCCGCCGACCCCGACCCGCACGCTTCATACCAAAAGTGGGCCGACCTCCTCGCTGACGCCCCCGAATCCGTGCACTTCCTCGCGGTGTTCCGCGCCGCCCTCCCCGAGGGCACACCCGGCTCCGCAGCATCCTGACCACAGACCGCGAAGCACAACGCCCGTCGCCCACATCAGGGCGACGGGCGTCGCCGTATGACTGATCACCCCCTGGACGACCCTGCCAAGGAGCACTGACCATGCAGATCGACTTCGTCCGCCTCGCCACCCCCAACACGATGACCAGGGACGCCTACCGCGAGTTCTGCTGGGGTCTCAGCCTGCCCGAGACGGACACCGGGTACGGCCTGCTCTGCGGCCATCACGGCGACGGCCGCCTAGGCAGCGTGATCCTCGACGACGTTGAGTACGTGCGGCTCCTTGCGCAAAGCGGCGGCGGTATCGAGGTCCCGGCAGAGAAAGCTGTCGCTGTCCTCGATGACTGGCCGAACCTTCGTGCCGACGCCGACAGCGTCTGGGACTGAGGTCAACCCCCGGGGCGGGCGGCTGCGGTACGACTGATCCACCCGCCTGGGTGACGCGCACGCGGAACCCAGCCGAGGACGCCCACTGCGCCGGTATCAACGGGCACATGATCACGATGCTCGCGCGTGGCCTTGCCGCCGCCGCCCTCCTCACCCTCCCGCTCACCGTTCCCACCCCGGCCGCCGCCGACCGGAACCCGATCGCCATCCCCATGACCCTCACCGACGGCATCCGCGCCCTCCCCGGCGCAAGCGAACTCCGCGACGGCTACAAGCGCACGGCCTTCCGGCACTGGGTCGACGCTGACCGGGACGGCTGCACCACCAGGGCGGAGGTACTCATCGACGAATCCCAGACCCCGCCAGTGGTCGGCGCCGGCTGCAAGGTGACCACCGGCGAGTGGCTCAGCTACTACGACGGCGTCACCGTCACCGACCCGGCAGGGCTCGACATCGACCACATGGTTCCCCTCGCCGAAGCCTGGGATTCGGGCGCGTCCGCCTGGACTGCAGAGAAGCGCGAGCAGTACGCCAACGACCTGACGGCCGACCGCAGTCTCGTCGCGGTAACCGCGAAAACCAACAGGTCGAAGGCCGACCAGGACCCGTCCACCTGGATGCCCCCGCGGGCTGGCGCGCGCTGCCAGTACCTCGCGGACTGGGTGTCCACCAAGCTGCGCTGGGCGCTGACCGTCGACTCGGCCGAGCGGGCCGCGCTGACCCGGCTCGGGGCGGGCTGCGAGGAGCCGGTGGAGTACGAACCTGCGCTGTAACCGCCAGATGAGCCGCGCCCGCCCTCCCCGTGGGAAGCAATGTGACTCGATTCGGTGAAGGTTAGGGCAGACGCCTTCTCCGTTTCCTGATCACTGGATACGTTCGCCCTCTGCCAACGGGGAGGGGGGCCTCTAGTGGACCCGTTAGACGACATCGACGCACGAAAAAGCAATGAGGATGATCTTGTAGACGGCCAGCTGCCGATGACAGCCAGGCAAGAGAACATCAGTCTGGCCTTCACTCGCTTGGTTACCTACGCGGCCGGCTGCGCCGTCAAGACGCACGACACGGACTACGAGGGGGTAGACCTGACGCTGACGTCGTCAGCGGACTACAAACGCTACTGCGGAGTTGAGTTTGAGCTGCAGCTCAAGGCGACAACACAAAGCAGATACCTGACCGACACGCACATGGCGTGGCCCATGAAGGTGAAGCCATACCGCAAGCTCACGAGGCCAAAGCGCTACATCAGGGCATACCTCGGCGTGCTCCTCCTACCGGAGGATGCAGATACGTGGCTGACCGTAAACGAAGATCGACTGATCGCGGAAGGTCGCATGTACTGGGAAGCTGCCGACTTGTTTCCATCGGCATCCGGAGACGCTGCGACCAAGACGGTTCACCTACCGCGCAGTAACCTCTTCGTGGGGGAACAACTTCTTGGCATCATGAAGACCATCGGCGACATCGAGGAGGGCCCGCGGTGAGCACCTCAACACTCGACGAGTACGCCGATGCGGCTGCCAGCCTCACGCCGTCGGCCGTCGCCCAGTTCCTGGCGATCCACGACTGGCAGCTTGAAACCCAGCAGCCGCACGTCAAGGAGGTTTGGCGACTTCCAGGACCTGACGGCGACGAGGGACGCGTCATGCTCCCTCTGGCAACTGACTACACGGACTTCCCTCAGCGTTTCCGCGACACCCTGGTCTCCTTGGGGCACATCCACGCGCTCGACGCCGTCACCCTCTACGAACGGATCATCGCAACCAGAGCCGACTTGTTCTTCGTCCGCCTGGACCAGAACATGATCGACGGAACGATCCCCTTCAGCCAGGCCGAAAAGTCCCTTCAGGCGCTGCTCCGCATGATGCGTGCCGCCGCCACGACGGCTGCCGACCCGAGCCACACCCACCGCGGCCGTCGCCCAACGAGCGTCAATGAGTTCCTGGAAGACGATGTCCGCTTGGCCCACACCAAACGGGGGAGCTTCGTTTTCACTGTCGTAACCCGGCTTGGCGACAGTCCTCCGCAAAACGAGGACGATCCAGTCACGCCTTTCCCCCGCAAGGTTATGGAAACGCTGGCCCGAGGCCTTGAAACCACTCAGCGTCTTACCCGGGAATGGGACTCAACCGTTCTCGAAAACCCCGCAGGGGAGGGCGTCAGTGCGAGCCTTGTTGAGTCGCTCGAAGATTTGACCCAGCCTGATCACCTGCGACAAGTGGATCTTTCCTTCGAATGGGCGGCGACGGAGCCGCGACCCGATGTCGGCTTGGCGACTCTTCGCTTCGACCGGGACGTCATGACCGAACTGCCGCGCGTCCGCGAACGGCTCATCCGCCAGGAAGAGCCACCACGCCGGGTCACATTGCGCGGCTTCGTAAAGACTTTGAGCCGCGATGACGCAATTGGCGAAGAGGATGAAACCGCTTCCGTGGTGCTTTCCGCCGACGTGAACGGCAAGCAGCGCCAAGTTCACTCCACGCTGTCCGGCGAAGATCACGAGTGGGCCATCCGGGCCTACCGGCAGAAACTTCCCTTCACCGTAACCGGAGATCTCGCCTATGAGCGCCGATCGTGGCGCCTCACGGGAGACATTGAGGTCGACGCCAGCTTCCTCCAACATCAGACTCAGCAACTCCTGCAGGTTGAAGACACCAACCCGCCTGACGGTGACTCTGCCGGACCGCTTTAACCATCGCCCGCTCCACCCCCGGGGGCAGGTGATCTCGTGCCACACTGGGCGCAACGGTGCGGGGTCAGGGGGGCCTCGCCGATCGAACCGCCAGCGGGCAGGGAGTCGCGACCCAACCGCAGCAGAACGCCCGCCCGGGGAACTGGGCGGGCGTTCTGGCATCCTGGGAGTGCGCGGCCTCGCACTAGACAAGAGCTGTTCCAAGGCCAGCGGGCAACCGTGAAGAGTGCTGACGAGGGCAACTGCCGCGCGCACCACATGTATTACGCGAGGCTCGGGAATCGCGCGACGTGCATGTTCGCTGTCGGGCCCCACGCAAGATTGAAGCGCATCGTGCTTCCCTGCTGCCCCGCAACATGGGCAAACAGCATGCCGATCGTCGCGGAGCCACCGATTTTGTCCGGCCGACCGCTCTCCCCCTGCGCGGCCTCAGGGCTGGGCTCGAAGGTGGTGAACTCAAGGTTCTGAGTCTCTGGCCAGTACACCGCCACCGTTACAGGAGGTGACTGGCGTGTCATCCTTGCGTACACGTCATTGATCGTGTCGCTCTCAAGGGCAACCACAACGTTGTCGCCAGAACGATGTCCGTGGCTGGCAAAGAGAGCCCGCGTCTCGTGACTGGCCAGCGAGCGCGCCACGGCAAACGCGGCCTTGCGGCGTAGCTCCCGCTCACTTGCCACTGCGCCACCTCCGCAAAAGGTCTTCCCAGTTGTTCTGCATCTCGTCCAGTGCCCCCTCGTAGCTATGGTGCACGACATCCCATGAGCCGTCGCCATCGGGGATGTCACGAATCGGATCGTGGTCCTGGAGAATTTCCCCGCCGCTCGTGAACAGGTGGCGGTGGATGGTTCCGCCGCAGCAGTCGATACGGCCCACCTCTTCCCAAGCGCCATACTCCCTGGTCAGCAACATGATGGCGAAGTCGACGATCTTGTTGCGGTACGTCCGCATCCGTATGCGCAGGAGCTCATCCTCGGCGCACGAGATGTCGAAGTCGGTCTGTTCAGCCGGCGGTACCGGCGGCGGGCGGTAGACCTTCCGCTCAGCCTTACTGCCCATGTCAGCGAGTCTGCCCCGACGCCTGTTGCTGTTGTTTGCCAACGTTCACCCTCCCCCCTCGAAGGAGTGACGAACGGTACCCGTTCGGGTCACCCGGCATGAGCAGGTTTCGGGAACTTCACCCCTGCGCTGAAGCCTCTGCCGGCCAAGAAGACCCAGCCAAGACGGCTGCCGAGGAGGGGCTGGTACAGCGCCCCCGGAGGCCGTCATTCCGGACGCGGCTACCATCGAACACATGACCGAACATTCGGCCCCGCGCGTGACCGTCACCCTCCCCGGGGAACACGTGACCGAGGGGCGCCTCCACGCCCGCCGGCAGGACGCGGACGGCCGATGGTGGTACCAGGTCACCGTCGAGCTACCGTCCGACCTCGTCCACCCCATCGACAGCGAGGACTACAGCCAGGTGGTCACCGACCGGGCCGCCGCCACGGGCTGGGTCCTCCAGACCTTCCCCGCCGGCCACGCCGTCGTCCACGAGGCCACCTGCTGGGTACCCTCCGGGCACCTCGCCGCAGTGGACGGCGAGCGGGCCGCCGACCTGATCGCGGGCGGACGCGCCGAGGCATGCGACGTCTGCAAACCGACGCCCTAGCCGGTCACTGGAGTGCGGTACGGGCCAGGACCTCCGTCATACCGTCGGCAGCCGCCACCAGCCGTGCCGACTGCTGCGGGTCGGTGACCACCTCTCGACCAGCGGAGAAATGCAGCAGCCTGACCGCATGTTCGAGCGCGCCACGCAGGTCGGTGATCTGCTGGCGCAGGTCGGCGGTGGACTGATCGGGGACCTCGGCGCGGTCGGGTGTGATGGCCATGATCGGATCTCCTGTGCAGAGCGGGACCGGGCGTGCCGATCGCGCCCGGAGTGAGCGGGGAAACCCCCGGCGGGGCCGTCGCGTGCCTAGCCGAGGTGGCTGATCTGCAGAATGCGTACCGTCTTGCTGGGCGCCTGAGTGATGAGTAGGACAGCGAAGGTGTGAGCGAGTGCGAGCATGCGGGTGACGCCGTCGTCGATCCCGTAGGGCTCCGTAGCCTCGAAGGGATCTTCGCAGACAGTCAGAATGGCCTGGTCAAACTCTTCCCGTGCCGACTCGAGAAGACTGTCCCAGACGGCTTCGATGATCGGGTCATAGCGCAGCTCGTACACGAGCTACAGCCTGTCATCTCAGGCTGCGCCCTGTGACCGGAATCGGGCAGCCGCCTGCTGGAGACGCTCACTGCCGTTGATCCATTCGCCGGCCGGCTCCTCGCCGCGGGCTTCGGCGGCGGTGATGTTCCGCCCGCGTTCAACTGCGGCGAGCGTGTCCTTGGCGATGCGCTCCCAGCGGGCAAACACCGAGAGCAGCTCATGGGCCGGCGCCCGGTTGATCTCACCAAGGAAGCGCTGAGCCAGGCCAGGGCTGCCGAGGGCGTCGCAGATGGACTCGATGGTCCAGGGTTCGCTCATCCCGGCCTCCAATCAACTGGCAGTGCTGTTGGCAGGCTACCGGACCACAGGCCAACTGCACTGGCAATCGCTTGCTAGACAGTGCACCGGCATGCCGCTTGCCGCTACAGAAAGACGCTACAACGCTGGCAACTGAAACGAGCCCCCTCAGAACCGCAGCGCCGGATGACAGTCCCCACGCAACCGCCGCACCCCCAGCTCGGTCTCGTCCGGCTCCTCCCGGCTGCGGGTGACCTCGTCACAGCCCGGGTTCCCGCACCACGGCACGCCCTCCCAGCCGACAGGCCGGCGCCCCTCCCGCACGTCCTCGTCCAGGCGCGCCCGCATGTCGTCCCTGTACGGCTTGTGGGCGACTGTCTGGCGGCCCAAGGGGCATCCAGCCGTTCACGACGGCGTCAGTGCCCTTCAGGCGCGCGCGCTGGGCATTCCGGAAGGTCTGGGCGTCGAGCGCCCCGCATCTTTTGAGTCGGTCTGCCACTGATTGCTCGAACTATGGCGCGCCGTCACGTACTTCCTGTCAGCCTGCTTGCGACGTCTGCGAGTACTGCGAACAGAGAGGATTGATGCTTAGTGGCTTCTACTGGCTACCAGGCGAGGCGTGCTCGTTTGGTGAGGGCCGCAGGGGTCGGCTCGGCCGTCGTGCGCTGTCACGAAGACACCTGGAAGTTCATCACCGGCTACTGCTGGACGAAGTACAACAAGTTCCCCCTCGTCACCAGGGATCACGAAGCGGCCGGAGAGGGGATGAAGGAAGTATCACTTTCCGGCCCGAATCTGGCCATGATCCTGACTCGTATGGGCTTGGTCGGGGCACCAGTCAATCCGTTCACCTACAACCGGTCGGTCGCCCGTCGGGTCTATGAGGCCGTAGCTGCCGTGGTCGACACCCTCGATCCCGACACAGAGCACGGAGACATCCCAGTGATCGTCATCGACGACAGGCCGCCACCTTCCTCGTAAAGGAAGCGTGAAGACGTCCCGCCCACGGGAGATGGGCGGGACGCCGCTCTTGGGTAGAACCACTCACCGTGGGAACTGTGCCAACCAGTCGGGCACCGGCTTCCCCTCCGCGCAGTAGTGCAGCAGGGCGTACTTGTAGCTGAGAAGGTCGACCGTGCGCACCGAATGCAGAGCGTCAGGGTCTTCCCTCCCGAGTTGCCCGAGCGCCGCCTGGCGCTGCTCCCGATAGATCCGCGGGCGCTTCCGCTCG
The DNA here is from genome assembly GCF_053608565.1 of Streptomyces sp. NPDC055025. Classification (NCBI taxonomy): domain Bacteria; kingdom Bacillati; phylum Actinomycetota; class Actinomycetes; order Kitasatosporales; family Streptomycetaceae; genus Streptomyces; species Streptomyces sp. NPDC055025. The sequence continues at coordinate 73,168 of NZ_JBSGVS010000017.1, read as the reverse complement.
AACTGCAACAGCAGCCGTCGGAGCCGACCGTCGTCGAGCTTGTTCGCAGCCTCGTACAGGCGGGCGAGCCCCTGCCGCTGCGCATCGCCATCGTCCCCGTCGCGACCCGCGCGAGCGCCAGCGAGTGCGGAGGAATGTTCTAAGCCTCCCTCTTCTCGGTCCGTCTTCCAGTCAGTGTTCTGGTCCGTCTTATACGTAGTTAGGGACTGGTTGACCGTCTGCTGGTCGGCCGCATGATTGTCCACACCAGTCCAGCCCGTGTCCGGGAGCACGCGTATCACCTTCACGCACCCACCGCCCCAGGGCAGCCTTCGGCGCCCGCCTGTACAAACATGAAGCTCCTACAAGTTCCACGGGCCCACGACCCGCTCAAGTGCGAGACGGCCGGGGAGCAGAAGCTCACCCGGCCGTTAACGTCACAGAGGCCGATCAGCCCAGGTGGCCAAGCAGGACAGACACCGCGCCGAAGAAGCCATTGATTTGCGGCAAGTACACGGCGGCCTCTGGCCCCGACAGCTCCACCTCGGACTCGCCGCACAGGTAGAACGTGGGCCGGCCCAGCACGCCCCCGCTGTCCGTGCGGATCAACGCCACACGAAGGACCGTTTCGTCGCCGCCAGACAGAGGCCTCGGGTTCGGCAGCGAGTACTCCGCCGACAGATGCGTCAACACACCCGTCTGCGCTGCGTAGTCGGCGTTGTGGCCACCCAGACACCACGACGGGCACGGCGGCAGAGATGCGGCGGGAGCGGGGGAGAGGGGGGATGAGAGCGGCGACGAGTCGGCCGGGGCACTGGCCGACGCAGTGTCAGTTAACGCGGTGTCAGCTACCATCGAAGATGAACCTTCTTCCGGGTTCGAAGCAGATTAAGTGACCAGCGGGTGATGTCGCTGGTCACGGGCCGGGCGCCTGATGAACGCCCGGCCCTTTTGCGTCCCCGAGGCGCACCGCGCCCTGGGGCCTTGCGGAGTCGGCTGATGAGACCGGCTTGATCGAAAGACTAGAACGGGCCAGGGTCACTGCCGGGTGTCATGGACTGTTACAAGAAGCGTGTGACACTCCCGACTGACCCCAATGACTTGATTGAGTTAGCAGGTCAGGACAGGTTTTATGTGTCACGGGGACGCTCTGACCTCGGAAGTTTCCCAGAGGAAACCCACTCGCATATTGCGTAATTGGACTTACTCGGACCGCTTTGGACTCGACTCTCTTGTCCTGAAAACACCCTCAGCCCTCCTCCCGTCAGCCGCGCCAGCGAACCCCCGCCCCGCCGACCAGCGAGGTAATGACTCGCTGGTCCAACCAGCAGACCCACTCGGTCGGCACGGCCGCCCTCCTGCACTTGCCGAGCGCCGGTCCACGACTACCTCGAAGCGATTGTCCGCATCGACAGACCGACGCACCCCGCTGACCACAACGTCCTCCCAGGGATTCGTGAACGATGCGGACAGCCGATCCGTCCGCATCGCCCGGCTGGCGAGCCCGTCCCGGACAGTGACACAAACTGGCGTGATCACGTTCGGGGGGTCTGTATGTCGCCGACCCGATCGCTGGTGATCAGCTTTCACGAACAACCCGCCATTTCCTAGGAAGAGGGTCTTCCTGTCAAAGAATTGCGTATTCCACTTCATGGCGTGACCTGCGGAAACGACACGAGTAACTAATCGAAACTCATCCCGGCAGCCCCCCGAACGCAAGCAGCGCAAACAGCCGCCCCACCCGCACAACCACCTGGCGAAAAACGTAGACCAGTCGGCGGGAACCCACGCCGCTGAGAGACCAGATCCGGCGAGGCCCAGCGCTCCAACCCAACGCACTGAACAGTGCGTTCACGCAGGTCCGTGAGCTGTACGGTTTCCCAGAGGCAACCGCACGCCCACGGAACTTCCGAGCACTTCCGAGAACTTCCGAGCACATCCGAGACGAGAATCCTGGCCGGAAAACGACGATCACGCGACACCGGCAGACCTCCTCTCGCGGACGGGATCGGTTGATCACGCTAGCCGGATCCGGACAGTCGACCCTCTGTCTGCGTCGGGAACCGGAAGCCTCAGAGTTGGTAATTTAGTTACCACTAAGTGACCACCTTTCCGCAGGTCACGCCACCACCAGCACGTTCCCGGAGGCCGCCGCCCCGGTGCGCCACGGAAGCCGATTGAATGCGAGATTTCTACCGATTCGACCGTGACCGGAAAACGACGGTAGAGAGAGCAGGGGTCCGGGAGGTGCTACTCGACGGCCGAGCGGTACTGGCGCTGGCAGAGATGACCGGGCTCGATGGTGAGGCGTCAGTCTCAACGACGAACTGCTCGCGCTGAACGGACTTGCCAGCATCGATGTTGAGGGACCTTGCGACCTCGGCCGACGCTGATGCCTCGCCCGACCCGATGAGTCGCGCGGTATGGCTGTTGGGGTCAGCAGCTTCGCTTGGTGTCGGTGATGTGACGTACACGCCAGCTCCCGCTCGCCCGATGGCGAACCCTTCGCTCTTGAGTGCGGTCAGCGCGCGTTGCACCGTGACGTTCGAGATGTGGTATTGCGCCATGAACTCGGCGGTTGTCGGTAAGGAATGTCGCCGGACATGATCAGGGATCGAAGGTCGGCGGCCACGCGGTGAGATGCCGACCGCTCGTCTTCCTCTACTCGCTGCAACTTCGGACGCATTGGTGCCTTGACGGCGGCGGGGAGAAGGGCGAGAAGCCGAGAGGGTCTGTAGTTGTGGGTGCGGTTGTGGAGAGGTTTCTCGCTGGTGATGGCGTTGACCTCGGCGGCGCTCGCCTGTTCCCGGGAGTCGAACCACTCGACGTCTCGCGTGGCCACCTCGGGCCACCATTCCTTGTCGGTGGCGTGTCGGTACCAGCGGTTCTTCGGGTCACTGGCAATGCCCACGTAGAGCAGCTGGTCGGTCTTGTCGTAGAGGCGGTAGAGCGCAGTGCGTTCGGCGGGTTCGGTCATCTGGACCCTTCCTCTTGGTGCGGAGCCACAGCTCGTTACACGTGGAGGTTGTGCGTACAGTGGTGAAGCGGGCATGGCGACATGGCCTGACGGTGGACGGCTGTTCGCCGCAGTGCAGGTCAGCGCTTTGAGTGCTTGTGGAACTACTGGACTACGGTCCGCTACGTAGACGTGTAAGTCAAGCGGGTCGCTGAAAGATCCTGAGGAGGAGACTTGGCTGGGAGTAAGCCGGGCTACAAAGAGATCGCGGGAGAGCTGCGCGCTCAGATCGAACGTGGAAAGTACCGGCCCGGCGAAAAGATCCCCAGCCAGTCCGCCCTCATGGCCGAGTTCGCAGCTGGGAGAGAGACAGTCACCAAGGCCCTGCGTCTACTCGAAGACCTGGGCCTGACCGACAACACTCAAGGCCGCCAGGCGGTAGTTCGCGAGTTCAAGCCGATCCGGCGGTCGGCGGTCGAGCGCCTCTCCAGGGAGGTGTGGGGTGGCGGTGCGTCAATGTGGTCAGTTGATGTGAAAGACGCCAAGCCGGTGGTGGCCGGCTTGGAGGTTCACTCGCTTGAGGCATCCCCCCGCGTCGCTGAAGTGCTCGGGGTTCGGCGCGGCGAGGCGGTGGTGCTGCGCAGGCGGTACTACGTCCTCAAGGGGAAGCCGGTATTGATGGCCGACTCGTACATCCCTGGCGACCTGGCCGCTGGAACGCCTATCGCCGAGGCGGACACAGGGAAGGGCGGCATCTATGCGCGACTGGAGGACCTGGGTCACGGGCCGGTTCGCTTCAAGGAGGAAGTGCGCACCCGGATGCCGCTCCTTGCCGAGGCTGAGCTACTTCAGCTCCGACCCGGCACGCCAGTCCTGTGTATCTTCCGTTCCGCCTTTGACGCGGATGGGCGCACGGTGGAGGTCAATGACATGGTCTTGGATGGGGGCTCATACATCGTCGACTACGTGATCAACGCCTGACCCCCTTTGAATCTTGGCCCCCGCCGTGAGCGGGGGCCTTTTTTCGTTTCTCGGAGACTGTGACCCATGGCGCTTGACCTAGACGTGTAAGTGCAGGCACTCTTGGAACACGCCGACATACACGTCTAAGTGTGTCGGTCGATCCATGCCCTTCTATCCGGGAGCAGCGATGCGCCACGAGACCCAGCGGGCCACGGAGAACGTGGCCACCACCCCCATCAAGTTCCTGAACGCGACCGAGACCGCAATCCGCCTCGACGTCTCCCGTTCCACCATCTACAACCTGATTGCCTCCGGGAAGCTCACGGCTCACTGCATGGGCGGCGGCAAGATTCGCCCGCGTGGTTTGCGTATCCCAGAGTCGGCGGTCACTGACTACCTGAACGGGTCGGTCGTCGCACCGCCCGAGGCGTCTGCCGCCTAGAACCAAAAGAACCCCCGGCCCGGCGTTGCAGCGCCTTGTGGACCGAGGGGGACCCACCCACAACCCATGAAGGAGCGGATCCGTATGGATCTTACCTACCCCACCCCCACCCCGACTCTCTCCCCGGCGGATATCGCCGCTCATGAGGCGTCGTCGTATGTCCGCCGTTCGGCTGTCGTGTCGGCCGATCCGTTCGCGGATGAGCTGCTGCATCGGGCCCGCAACCCGCGCTCCGCCACCGTCGTCGCTTCGGACAACGATGTGCAGCGGGAGGATGAGGCTCTGCGTCGGGCCCGTGCCCCTCGTTCGGTCGTGCTGTCGTCGGAGGGTGGTTCGTCTTCGGAGGGTGAGTCGACGCGGCGGGAGGATGAGGAGCTGCGCCGGTTCCGTGGCCCGCGGTCGGCTGTCGGCTCCCGGTCTGTGGCGGTGGCGGCGTGAGCGCGGATACGTCTGCCGTGCTGAAGGCTGCCGCCGAGATCAGCGCGAAGAACAACTACTTCTGGGTGGGCCGGTCGGGCGAGCTGGCGGCCGGCCCGTCGGTGGCGATCTTCCTGGATGCGGTTGCGGAACGCCTCACGCTGGACGGCTGGGCGCGCACCTACGACACGCAGGACGAGGTGTCCACAGCCAGCCTGGCCGTGGCTTCGGATGCGTCGATCCGGTCGATGCTGCGTCAGCTGATCGGCTTCTTCGTGGAGGAGTTCGGCAGCAGGCGGGAGCCGCTGACGCTGTGGTCGGCGATGTCCCGGACGAGTGCCGGGCGGTTCGGTGACACCGATCTGCTGGCAGTCGGCGACCGGATCCTGGACGCGATCGTGCAGGCCCGCACCGGATCGGATCGGGCGCAGTCCGGGGCGTGGTCGGAGCGGCTGGGCCGCACCCACGACGAGATCACCGAGCTGCTCGCGGCCGGCGCCGAGTTCGCCCGTACCTACGGGCCGAGTGGGGTGTCGTGATGGCACCCGCAGTCCGGGGTGACATCGCCGAGCAGCAGGCGGCGGACAAGCTCACGCAGCAGCGGATCGCTGCCGCCAAGCAGGCGGCGAAGGACGCGGAGGCCGCGCGTAAGGCCATTCAGGTCACGCGTAAGACCAACACTGCCCGCCGCTAACCCCCGTTCGGCCGGGGCCGCGTAGTGACACCCCCGCCTCCGCGGTCCCGGCTTTCCATCCACTCTTCTCACAGATAGGCACCCCCATGTCTTCGAACCTGTCCGTCGCGTCCGCTTCCGATCGTCTCGCTGTCTCGCTGCTCTCTGAGGCGCGTGCCGCCCAGGCCACCGGCGACCGCGATCGGATGACCGGCGTGATGCTCGCCGCGATCGACCTCGACCAGGCCAGCCCCGACCAGCCGCGGCTCATGGACGAGATCCGCGGACTCCAGCTCCCGGCCGCCGCCTGACCCGGCCCGCCCTGTCGGCCCCAGGCCTCCACGGCTGCGCGGGAGATCGACACCGACCCGAAACCGGACCAAGGAGTCCTGAGATGAAGAACTGCACCTTCTGTTCCATCGCCGCAGGGGAGGCCCCGGCTGTCATCGTCCGCGAATGGCCCGATGCCCTTGCGATTCGCCCACGCAGCGGCGGCGTGAACGACGGGCACGTCTTCGTGCTGCCGCGCGTCCACGTTGAGGACGCCGGCACCGATCCGGAGGTGACCGCCGCAGTGATGCGCCGGGCCGCCGAGCTGATGGCCGAGCACCCCGCCGCGAACATCATCACCAGCAAGGGGGAAGCGGCGACGCAGAGCGTCTTCCACCTCCACGTCCACGTCGTGCCCCGCCAGGAGGGCGACCGCCTGCCCCTGCCCTGGACCCCGCAGCACACTGCCCGCGCCATCGCCGCGCGGACTGGAGAGACCCGATGAGCACCGTCAGCCTCGTCATGGCTCGCGAGCCCATCCCCGCTGGCCCCACGGTGTTTCTGGCCGGACCGACCCCCGACAAGAGTGCCCCAGTCCCGTCCTGGCGGCCCGAGGCCCTCGCCCTCATCACCGGCCAGTGGACCGGCCCGGAGCCACTGACCGTCCTGACCCCCGAGTCCCGCGATGGCGTCCGGGCCGAGCACTACGAGCAGCAGGCCGACTGGGAGACCGAGGCCCGCGCCAGCGCCACGGCGATCCTCTTCTGGATCCCCCGCGACATGCGCACGATGCCGGGCATGACGACCAACGTCGAATTCGGCCTGGACGTGGCGACCGGCAGGGCGGTCCTCGGTTGTCCGCCGGACTGCCCCAACCCCGAGCGCAACAGGTACTTGATCTACGTCGCTCGCCGTCATGGCATCCCCGTCTGCGACACCCTGCCGGCCACCGCTGCGGCTGCTCTCGGCCTCGTCACGGTCCGGTACTAGCCCGTCATCAACTGCCAACCCTTTCAAGGAGACCAACATGTCCTCTGCCCGTCATTTCTTCCCCAAGGGCACCCTCAGCTCGGAGGCGCTCGACGCCGACATCAAGGCGGACGTCTCGACGTCGCGCACTGCCCAGAGGGACCTTCAGGAGGCTGGCCAGCATGGGCTCGCCGCCGACATGGGCCGCAAGGTCGACGAGCACCTCGACGAGCTGAACGACGCGAAGACCGACTCCTGGAAGCCCCGGCATTCCGCCTGACCCGGCCCGTCCTGCCGCCCCCCAGGCCCCCACGGCTGGTGACGGCAGAGAGGGCCGGAACAGCCGACCCGACTACCAGAGGAGAACCGATGTTCGGCAAGAGCGACAAGCGCTGCGCCCAGATTGCCGTCGCCGCCGCGGCGGTCGGCAAGACCGACCAGACCGCTCAGCTCCTGATCAAGGAGACCTTGACCCCGGAGGAGATGGAGCGCGCCACGGAGTACATCAAGTCCGGGCAGACCCTCCTCGGCCGTTGACCTTCGGCCGTTTCCTCACCTCCACCCCACAACCAGCAGAGAGGAGCCCGTAATGGGTCCGTTCGACTACCTCCGTGGTGAGCCCGTCACCGTTGAGAACACTCAGGAGGAACTGACACTGCTCTCGCAGGCCGCCCAGGCCGCCGAGATCAAGGGCAACAGGAACCTTGCGGAAGGCCTCCACAAGGACATCGACAAGGAGCTGGACACACTCAGCAAGCTGAAGCGGGGCCGCTGACGTGTGGTCCGCGATCGTCGCGGTCGTCGGCACCCTCCTCGGCGCCGTCGTCGCCGGGGGCATGCAGCACCTGGCCGCAGCCCTGGCTCGCCGGGACCAGCGGCGGCGAGAGGTTGCCGCGGCAGCCGAGGGCCTCCTCGGGGCGGCGACGGACCATCGGAGCCACCAGTACCTGAAGCGCGTGGCCCGGCGGGATGGCCTGCCGGACACGGGCGAGGCCCGTGAGAAGCGGTACGCCGCGCACTCAGCCACCACGAAGGCGATGACCGCGCTGATGGTGGCGACGTCCGACCGCCGACTCATCTCCCTTGCCCGCGATCTGGTCAACGCGTCCTTCGCCCTGGGTGACGCGGACGATCTGGACGCGGCCGGCGACCTAGCCCGTCACGCGCACAACGCCTTCCAGACGGCAGTCGCCGACTACATCCACAACTGACCCGCACCACCCACCGATCCACCTACCGAAAGGGGCCCTCATGGCTCTGTTCAGCAAGCCGACTCCGTCGGCAGAGAAGCCTGACCTGACCACCCCGGAGAACTTCGCGAAGGGCCAGGAAGTCTACGGCCGCATGGTGCGCGGCGAGATCACGGACGTCACCGCGGAACTCCACAGGGTCTACGGCACAACCCCCGCCGAGTGACTGGAGATCAAATGGCCGACGTGACGATGCAGGACGTTCTGGTGGCGCTGTACAGCGTCCCGCACAGGATCACGATCCACTCCGAGATCGGCGGCTTCCACTACACGTGCAGCTGCGGATCCCGCAGTCATCGCTTCAACTCCGAGGCCGCCGCGAAGAGGGCAGGCCAGGGGCACAAGCAGCGCAAGTCGCAGTAGCCGCCCGCAGGAGCGCCACCACCACCGCTGTCAACTATCCGTCCGTCTGACCGCCAGCTGCGGACACTTAACGACCAATCGAATCAAGGAGTACCCCATGTTCGGGCGCAAGAACAAGCCCAGCGCTGCCGAGGTGGTCAACCGGACCGCGCAGGGAGTCCGCCAGGCCGTCGCCGGGGACCGCGGCTTCGACGCCCTCAACAAGGTCACCAGGGCCCTTGGCCTCGGCCACCTCGAAACGTGCGACGACCCCAAGTGCACGGCCTGCAACTGACCCACAGCCCTGGTCCGGTCACCACGGACGTCGCCGCGAAGGCAGACCAGGGCACGTACCCAAACCACCTCCTCGCCCTGGAAGGGCCTGCCATGAAGAAGCTCATGTGGATCCTCGCCGCCCTGGTCGCGGTGGTCCTGTTCCCCGGCCTGCCCGGAGTCGTCGCCGCGATCGCCGCTCAGGTCGCCGTGTGGGCGTCCGGTGACCGGTTCCTCGTCGGGCTGATCTTCGGGCTCGTCGCCCTCCCGCAGCTGCGGCAGGCCGCCTACCGCATCAAGTACTGACCCACCCACCACCCCAGGAAGGACTTGACCGTCATGACCGCCCCGCCCCAGGTGAACGGCCACACGCGCCCCGCCGCAGCCCTGCCCGTAATCGGGGACTGGCGGCCCGTCCAGATCAGCGGCAACGCCACCGTGTGGGAGAAGCCCACCCCCGTCCAGGAGCAGCCCGAAGTGCCCCCCGCCCCCCAACCCGAACTGGCGCCCACCGAGCCGGCCCTCGACCACGAGGCCCTCGCCAAGGCCGAAGCCATCCGCATTGCCGCCGCGGCCGACGCTGAGGCGAAGCGCATCCAGGCCGAAGCCGACGCCGCGGCGGTCGTCGCCAAGGCGGAGGCAGAGGCGGAGAAGCAGCGCATCGCCAACGAACGTGCCGTCATGAAGCTGGACGCCGACCGGGCCGCGAACGACAAGCGGATCGCCGACCTGGAAGCCCAGCGTGCAGCAGCCGAAGCCGCCGCGGCAAGGACCCGCAAGGAAGCCGCCGCGGAAGCGCAGCGCGAAGTCGACCGCGGCAAGGAGCAGCAGCGCACCGAGAACCTGTGGAAGTGGGGGGCCCGTGCGATCTACCTTGTCGGACTGATCATTGCCGCACCGATTCAGTTCATCGCGTTCTGGGACGAGAAGCGCCCCTTCCTTGTCGCCGCCCCGGCCCTCCTTGAAGGGCTGGCCTTGGTCCTTGCTGCTGGTGCTGCGTGGGCGGTCGCGCACCGGCGGGACGTGATGCCGTACCGCGTCGGCATCATGATCGGTGCGCTCATCGCTGGTGGCATCAACATGTGGCACGGGCTCACCGATCAGGCGATCGGTCTGAACGCCGGCCTCATCGGCACCCTCGCCTCTCTCGGTGGCCCGATCGTCCTCATGGCTTACGAGCACGGCATCGCCCAGAAGGCCGACGGGATTCCCTCGGGTCGGGAGCTCCGCGCCGCCAGGAAAGCGAAGGCTGCGGAGGAAGATGCCCGCGCCAAGGCGAAGGCGGAGAAGAAGGCTGCCGAGGACAAGGCGGCAGCTGGCAAAGCGGAGCAGCAGGCCCGCGCGCTGGCCGAGCAGCAGCGTCGTGACGACGACCGCAAGGCCGAGCACGAGGGCGTGTGGCTGGTCGCCAACGCGATGCGGTCGGCACGTGGCGCCGAGTTCATCACCGAGCAGATTTGGGGCGACGCCTGGTACCGCGTCACCGGCTCGAAGCACGTCGGCATCACCGCTGAGATCGAGGCCCAGACGCGTGCCGCTCAGGCCCGCATGAAGGCTGCCACAGAGTGCCCGGCCGACGACCCTAAGTCGCAGGTCGAATCCCATTACCCCACACGTTCGAAGAAGGACCCGAACGCCCCCGACGGGCGCCGCTTCAACGGCGGCATCCCGCCCCTCCGGCAGCCCGGAGACGCCCTCCCGAACAGCGACGCGGCACGCAAGGCCGCCTCCCTCGCCGCCCGCCAGGACAACACCACGGAGGAGCAGAAGTGACCACCATTGACTGGACCGAAATGAAGGTCATTCAGGGGGAGGTCATCCGCCCTGCCGAGCCCACGGTGAGCGTTCGCAAGACCCGTTCCCGGTCGGCCTCTACGGCGGCCATGGTGGTCGCCGCAGCAACCGGCCGCGGTTTCCGTCGGCTCGGCCGGGCGTGGGTTATCGGCTACCGGGATGACTACCCGCAGATGATCCGCACCGCCAAGGCTGAGCTGCGTGCGGCCGAGGGATCCGTGCGTGAAGAAGATGCTGCGAAGACCGCGGTCCAGCAGCGGCGTGAGGCGTACCTCAAGCACCGCCTGTTCTACCTCGCCAAGACCGGCGGCGGGGTTGTCGGCGGAGGGGTTGTCGGGGGTGTCGGGCTGATCGTCAGCGGGTGGGTTGACGTCGCCCTCCTTCTCGGAGGGTTCGCCACCGCGGCCTGGCACGGCCGGCACCCGGCCGCCAACGCACAGGCTGCGGCGGAGATCCTGACGGCCGACGGCGCCGCCCCGGTGATTGGCGGGGATGCCCTCCTCGATGCGCTTACGGCCATCAAGGTCCCGGCCGGATCCGTCATTGTTGGGGTCACCCCGGGCCCGGATGACACCAGTGAGACCGTCGTGAACCTGCCGGCCAACTTCACCGTCACCAGCCTGCGCGGCAAAGCCGAGGAGCTGGCGGGTGCGCTGGGCCGCGACACCACGATGATCGACATTCGGAAGGTGGCGCACGCCAACCAGGCCGCCGTGTGGGTCTCCAGCACCGACCCGTTCGAGACGCCGCGGCGGTCCCCGCTGATGGACCAGCAGGTCGCCATCGACGCCTTCCGCGATGGGGTACCCGTCGCCTGGGGGAAGCGCGGCAACCCCATCCGGCTGCCGATCAACAACTCGAACTTCCTGATCGCGGGCATGACCCGGTCCGGGAAGGGTGTGGGCGCAGCCAACCTGGTCGTTGGCGCCGCATTCGACCCACGGATCAACCTGCGGATCGTCGCGGGCAAGAACAACGGCGAGTGGGACCCGGCCGCCAAGGCGGGCCTGGCCGCAACGTACTTCAAACCCAACCCGCACCGCCTCAACGGGCTCCTCAAGGCCCTGTGGGCGGACAAGGACCGCCGTGAGCGGATCCTCGGCAAGGCCAGCAAGAGCAAGATGACCGCAGCCACGATCATGGAGCTGGGTGGCATAGAGCTCCTCGTCGTTGACGAGGTCGCCACGTACACGCGGTCCGGCAACGAGCTGCGCGACGAGAACCTGAAACTGCTCACTGACCTGTCTGCGGTTGCTGCGGCGGCGGGCATCCTCATTGTGCTGATCACCCAGTACCCGGAGGTCGACGTCATCCCGCAGGCGTTGGCCATGAACTGTGGCACCAGGTGGGCGATGCGGGTCGACAACGGCACGCAGTCCAACGCCATCCTCGGTGGCAGCGCAAGCTCCTCCGGGCGGGACGCGTCGAAGTTTGACCCGCCGCGGCCGGGTCTCGGTTGGATGGTCAACCCGTTCGCCGGGGTAACCGGCCTGGCCCGGTCCTTCGACCTGGATGAGGACGAGCGGGAGGAGATCACCCTCCTCATGGGCCGGGCGGCAGACATCCGTGAGTCGGCGGGCCGGCTGGTCGGCCAGTGGGACGACCCGATCGAGCAGCAGCTCCTTGACGCCACGGGCCTGTCGTCAGCCGCGGGAGGCCCGAAGCAAAACGGCGTCCCGGGGCGGAGTCTTCAGCACCTGACCCCGGAGCAGAAGTTCCAGATCAAGTGCTGCGAGCAGGCACTGAAGGCCATGGACCACCTCGGCCGCGATGTGGCGCAGACCGACGAGATGGCCGACTTCATCGGCGCCATCAAGGGCGACGAGCTTGGGAAGGCGCTTCGCGCAGCAGGTGCCGGATCCACAGTGAAGATCACGCTCCCGGGCCGCGAGGGGCAGGTCCGCGGCTATCAGCGGTCTGACATCAAGGACGCGTTGAGCATGCTGCTCGGTGACTAATTGCCCCCATTTAGCACGTCTTGTCGGTTACCTGATCGACCACTTTGCCCCATCTTGCGTGGCGTTCGGTGCCCGGATTCAATCCGGGCACCGTTCACCCTCGAAGATCCATTACCCACCCGGCAAGTCGGGTCAAAGTAGAGCAAAACCACTGCCAGTGGTGCGTAGACCACCCCGAAATCAACCGAAACATCCCACACCAAGGAGGCGACCATGACCACCTGGCAGCCCACCCGCAAGGGCCTCAAGGAGTTCCTCCGCGACGTCGCGAACAACCCCGGCAAGAGCTACTACTCCATCTCCGACTGTGCCCAGCCCTGGGGCGACACCCGAAAGTACCGGGAGATCGTCTTCAAGCCGTCCCGGCTCTGGGTCGGCACCTGGGGCCACCACGGCGCAGAAGGTGTCCTGTCCCTCTACGGGCCAATCAGCGACGTCCAGCCTGCCGGGCTCAAGTCCCTCTTCGAGAAGGGCGGCCCCCAGTACTTGCCTGACCCGGAGAAGGTCGCCAAGGACGCGCAGCCGAAGCGCCCCCGCATCTTCGCCCGCCAGCCGATCGGCTGACGCATCCGACAACGATCAAGGAGAAGCCATGCAGGACACCCGGCTCTTCGAGACCGCAGTCCGTGACGCCGTCGTGGTCCTCAAGCTCATTCGGGAGGACGTCTTCACCGGCCCCGCCTACACCACAGCCGACCTCAGCACCGAGAACGCGAAGGCGGCCGGCTGGACTTTCGAGCAGATCGAGGCCGAAGCAATGCGACGCCTCGGCACGTAACTCAACCGGGGCGCCCCTCCCAGCCTGGCAGCAGTCAGGGGCGCCCCTTCCGCCCGCCACGCGCTCGCGCGCAGGGAGCGACCCAACATGACCACGATCACCCACGCCCCGACAAGTCCGCCCGTTGCGGCAGTGCCCACCCTCGACCTGGACGCCCGGCTCGCGCTCGCGGACGCGGCCATGACAGTCCGCCTCGACCACGCCCAGCTCGCCTTCGCCGTGAACACCGCCCACCTGCCCGACACCGCAGCCGAGGTGCCGATCGCTCCGATCCGGCCCGAGCCGGCGTCCACCCCCCCAGCGAGCCCGCTGGCCGCCTGCCTCACCCGCGCCGCCCACATCCTCCAGGAGCGCGGATGGGTCCGCGGCGGACTCCGCGACAACAACGGGGCCGTGTGCGCGATCGGAGCCATTCGAGCCGCCACCCACCCCAACCGAGATCTCGCCGACGACGCCTGCGTCCTGCTGCTCGACGTCATCCAGCGACACCACCCAAACGCCGAAACCGTGCCGTCCTGGAACGACGCCCAGACTCACGCCGGCTCCGTCGCCAGCATGCTCCGCGCAGCTGCCAACACCGCCTGATCGAAAGGAAGGGCCGTGGAAGACGAGTGCATCCTCTGCGGAGCCCCCGGAGGCTATCCGTACTGCGACGACGACTGCCGTGAGGCTGATTGTGACGAGGACGAGCAATGACCTGGAACCCCGACGAGAAGCCGCCGCGCGACGCCAGGGACGGAGACAGCCGCCGCCCTCAACCTAACGGCCGCCCCGACCAGCCCACAGCCCCCGGCGACTTCGCGAGCAACGGCCGCACACCCGCCCCGTCCATTCGCCGCGGCGAAGACACCCGCATGCACCGCCGCCCCCGCGTCACCGCCTCCTGAAAGGAGCCCTCCTTGGCACCGACCTCCACGGCCTGTCCCTGCTCTTCGCAATCATCGGAGCCGTCGCCCTGGTCGGCGGCGTAACCCTAGCCCTCCTCGCTATCCGCCCCCGCCTCAAAGGCAAACGCATCAACGACCACGCCAGCTACGCCAGAGCCGAACCCGATGCGATCACGCAAGCCCTGGCAGAAGACCGCCGCCCGGCCCGCCTCCAGGCACTGTCGACGCTGGCACTCCAGAAGATGCAGCTGCTCCGCATCGCTGGCGACACCACGCTCGCGGCGGTGCTGACCATCGCCGCCGCCATCCTCACCCGCTAACCCAGCCCGCTGTCTGAAGGAGAAGACCGTGACCGTTCGCCCCGCTGTCGCGGAGGGCCAGCTCTACCGCGACCTCGCCCCCGACATGAAAGCCCGCGACCGACGCCTGCGAGTCACCGAGGTCGGCCCCTCCCAGGCAACTCTCATTGTCGAGCACGACCGCGAAGGTACAGCCGGGCGCACCACCCGAGCCAGTCTTGCCCGCCTTCGCGGCGGCGCCTTCGAGCTTCTGGAGGACCCGGCCGACACCGACCCCCTGTACCTGGCTCTGCTCGCCGCCATGTCGCGGGTGCGCGGCGCCAAGGCCACCCCCGCCGACTACGCCCGTGCAGCTCTTAACGTCGTCCGCACCGAAGTGAGGAATGGAACCATGACGGGCAACTCCCCGAACACCCCATCGAACCAGGCGCAGACACTCAGTGGCGACCCGTGGCTGTGCGAGGTTCCCTGGCACAGCCACACCGACACCGAGCGCGGGCCGACTTGCCGACCCGACACCATCCACCACGCCGACCTCGATCCCACCCCGGAGCCCCAGCGATGATTCAGCCGGGCCAGATCTACCGGTCCGTCGCTCCGATCCCTGGCGAGCCTGCCAACTACCGGCGCATCAGGGTCGTCGGCAGGCCCATGACCATCACCGGCGTCTACAGATTCGGCACAGTCTCGGTCGCCACTCTCACCGAAGACGGCCGCGAAACCCGGCACCGCAACATCAAGATGAACCAGCTCCACGCCACCGCCACGACCCGCGACGGGAAACCCCGACCCCAACGACCCCCACGGCGAGGACGACTGCTGCGAAGCCACCTGCGGCTGCTGCCCCCGAGTCAACGAGCACGGCCACTGCCGACTCGCCCCCGGCAGCGAAGACGACAGCACGTACTGCGACCAACACGGAGAAGGCTGGCTATTCGACCGCTCACCCGAAGCCGAACGGCGCTACCAGATCCTGCGCAGCACCTGACCACCGGGCCCGCTCCCACCCCGGAGCGGGCCCGTCTTTATCTCGGCTTGTCATCACGGGTGTGCACAATTGGCTCACAACGTGCTTGCTTCCCGAACCACCGCCGAGGAGCCCGCCATGCACCACCCCGCCGACGAAGACGCCTACCAGTGGCCCACCTGCGTGACCCCGAAGTGCGGGCGGCAGTTGTGGGCCAGCGAGAGCGGCCGTCAAGCCTGTAGGCCCTGCGAAGACCAGACAGCGAAGCGACTCGCCGAACTCGGCGGACTCTTTGGTCGGCTCAACGAAACCGCCACGTTGATGCGCGGCGCCCGCCGGCCCGGTGGAGCAACCTCCGGATCCCGCACCCCGCCTATTCCGCCCCGGCTCGAAGTCCTCGCCCTCACTGCCAACGGGGGCATAGCAACCCGGCTCCAAGCCATCGAAGACTCGTGGCGGCAGGCCCTCGGATGGCCCACCCCGCCCACCGTCGACAACCGCACCACCTACCCGGTTCACCGAGACGCCGAAGGTCACCTGCGCCTCGGCCAACCGGTAAAGGGCGATCGTGTCTACCCGCACTGGCGCACCCAGCATGCTGCAGCGGCCGTTCCAAAGCACCTCAAGTTCCTGATGAACAACCTGCTGTGGGCGGTCGACTCCTACGAGTCCGTCGGTCAGGACATCGAAGACCTTCGCCTCCTGCATGCCGAATGCACGGTCATCGCGGCAGATGAGCGGCGGCCCGGCCGGGTCTCGATCGGCCGCTGCCCCGCCGTGAGCGACGAAGGGCCGTGCGGGGCGCAGTTGACCGCAAGCGCGGCCAGCCACCGGGTACGTTGCCAGGCATGCGGGGCCCGGTGGGAGACGCTGGGGGAATGGCGGGAGCTGAGGGCAGCTCAGGAAAAAGCGCTGGCCGAAGCAGCAGGACTTGCGGCATGGCAGATGAGCAACTACCTCTTACCGTCCGATGCGGATGCGGGCGAACCATGACCCCAGAAGCACGAAGAGGCGCCGGATACTGCCGGCGCGTCTGCGGGGCCCGCATCCAAGCAGCCCCCATCCAACTCTGCCGCGCCTGAGCTGATGAAGATGGTCAACGACCTGAGGCGCGCCGAGAGACCTCCGCCCATTGAGGCGTGACTTGACAGAATGATGTGTAAAGCGGATTCTTGATCGTGGCCTACGAGTCACATCACGCTTCCTGAGACCCTCGCTGTGGAAACCCCGGCGGGGGTTTTTGTGTACCCCGGGAGGTGCTGTGGTCGCATTCCCCAACCCCGACAGCATCGAGATTCACTTCGCCCAAGTCAACGGACAACGCGACATCGGCGACCTCTGGGAAGCCGCCCGGGAAGCTGGGGTCAAGCCCGGAACCATCAGCGTCTGGGTAACCCGCAAGAAGATCGAACCCGTGCTCGTCGGCCCGGCAGGCACCTACTTCCACCTGCCGACCGTCCGAGAAGCCGCAGAAGCCCGGCGGAAGTTCAAGCCCGCCGACCCTGCCGCGAACAGCCGCCGCCCGCACAGCCGGGCCGCTGCCTAGTCTCCTGCGCTGGTGGGCGCAGGCCGGGCCTCGAAGCGCCCCCAGCGCTCGGCCCACCTGTCCGCCCAGCCCTGCGGGGGGCTGGGCGGACACAAACCCAGGGCCCAGTCAGCCCCGACGTCCCGCCGCCACCAACCCCCAGGCCACGGCGGCGGGACACCCCAAACGAGGACGCCGTCGGCAGACGAAGGCCGTCGTCTCAAGCTGGCCAGCAACCGGTTCGAATCCGGAACGGCGGCGATCCTTGAACACCCCGAGACGCCTGCCGAGGAGGTGCCGTGTTCCCCGAAGGTACCCCCACCGTCACCCTCACCGGGACCCTCCCTGGCGCGGCCGTCGGCACCCCCTTCGCCGGACGCATTGTCCTCACCCCGTCGGCGGTACTCATCGACCCCGACCGGCACGCCATCTACCCGGGCGGCGGACGCGTCGACTTCGATGAGAACGGCACGTTCGAGGTGGAACTCATTCCCAACAACGCGGCAGGCATCGAGCCCGACGGATGGCTGTGGGAAGTCGACGTTCAGCCCCTACGCGGACGGCGCACCACCTTCTGGGCGGACATTCGCGGGAACGACGGGGCAACCATCCACCTCGACTCACTGGTTCCCATGCCGGCACCCGGTGGTGGGCCAGGACCAGGACCCGCAGGCGAATCCGCCTACGAGGTAGCGGTCGATGAGGGCTTCGACGGGACCGTCAGCGAATGGCTGGCTTCCCTCATCGGACCGGCGGGTGCCACCGGACCGCAGGGTGATCCTGGCCCCAAAGGCGACACCGGACCGCAAGGCGCGACAGGGGCCGCTGGGCCACAACCCCCACTCGGGGCGGCCGGCGCCGGGGCGACCATCGCACTCCGCTCCACAGACGCCACCACGACGAACGCAAGGACACCCACCGCCCACGCCAGCACCCACGCCGCTGGCGGCACCGACCCGGTCACGCTCACCCAAGCGCAGATCACCGGGCTCGCCTCGGCACTAGCCGCGCTCGCACCACTGGCCGGAGCTCACTTCACCGGAGCCGTGGTAGTCGACGACGCCGCGTTCAGCGTTCTCGGCACCGGCAAGGGCTACAGGTTCCGCCCTCTCGGGTCACGGCTCGACTGCGAAGCAACCGGATCCGACTGGATGTTCTCCGTGTTCTCCGGGCCCGCGTTCGACGGCACCCAACGGACCTACCTGCGTCTCGAAGCCGGGGTGCAGCTCGCCCACGCCGTAGGCCGCTGGGAGTTCTCCGCCAGCCCCGACTCCGGGGCTGTTCACACCCTCGACGGCGAAGCCGGTACCGCCGGGTTCTTCGGCGCCTCACCCGTCACCCGGCCCACCGTCTCCGGATCCTGGTCCGACGGAACCGCCCAGGCCAGTCTCGCCGCGGCACTCGACACGCTCGGGCTCATCAACGACACCACCACCCCGTAGGAGGCCCGCGCCATGGCCGACGACCTGCTCGTCATCATCCCCACCCGCGGCCGGCCCCAGGCCGTGCCGGAGATCGTGCAGGCGTGGGACGACACCGGGGCGACCGCGGACCTGTTGTTCGCCGTGGACACCGACGATCCCGAGCTGGCCGCGTACAAGAAGCACGCCGTGGCGCTGAAGGCCGACGGGCGTGTGCGGTTCACGTTCAGCAAGCGGCGCCGCCTGTGCGGCACGCTGAACACGCAGGCGGTCAAGGCGGCCAAGCAGTACCGGTTCCTCGGGTTCATGGGCGACGACCACCGGCCCCGGCCCGCAGCGATGTCGTGGGATGCCCGGATCCGGGAGTGCCTGTCCGGCGGCCCCGGCATCGTCTACGGCAACGACCTGCTGATGGGCGAGCAGATGCCGACCGCGGTCGCGATGACGTCGAACATCGTCGAGACGCTGGGCTACATGGCCCCGCCAGCACTGGTCCACCTCTGTCTGGATCTCTGCTGGCTCGACTGGGGCCGGGGCATGGGGCGGATCACCTACCTGCCCGACATGGTCATCGAACACCTGCACCCTGCGGCGTTCAAGGCCGAGATGGACGCGGGCTACGAAGAGGTCAACAGCTCCGAAATGGTGTCCGCCGACTCGGCCGCCTACTACCAGTACCGGGACGGCGGCGCACTCCAAGCCGACCTCGCCCAGCTCCGGACGCTCGTAGCGGGGACGGTCTGACCATGCCTCTGTCATCTCTGAGCCCGAGGCTTCTCCAGCCTCCGTCGCCGACTCACGTCCGCGTTTTCGCCGAGGCCAAAGTCGCCGGATTCCCCTACATGGCATGGAAGGTTGTCACCACCGAAGAGTGGGACGCCTCAACACCCGAACAGCGACGGGGCTGGCGAGATGAGGCCAGAGACTGCCTTCTCGGGACGATCGCCATCGAGAAGGGCCAAGAGGCGGCAGACGCCGCGCTCGTGACCTACTGACCGCCGATCCGGAACTGACATCTTGAGCGACTCCGAGGAGGCCCCTATGCAAGTCCTGCTGACCGGCGCCTCCGGGTTCGTCGGCCGACACCTCGAACGTGCCATGGTTGACCGAGGCTGGACTGTCACCAGCATCGAGCTGCGCTACCCGTTCCTCTACGACGCCCTCGACTTCTTCCGCAAGGACGATCAGCGGTTCGACCTCGCCATCCACTGTGCGGCGGTCGTCGGCGGCAGGGCCAGCATCGACGGCAGCCCCCTCGGGGTTGCCACCAACCTGGCCCTGGACTCCTGGTACTTCCGGTGGCTGATCCGCACTGGCACCCCACGAGCCGTGTACTTCAGCTCGTCTGCCGCGTATCCGGTGGCGCTTCAGCAGCCGGGCCTGGTCCGTCGGCTCGTCGAGACGGACATCGACTACGACCAGCCCGGACAGCCCGACGCGACCTATGGCCTCGCGAAGTTGGCGGGGGAGCAGCTCGCTGGGTACGCCGAGGCTGAGGGCTGCCGCGTCCACATCCTCCGGCCGTTCTCCGGCTACGGCGAGGACCAGGACGACTGCTACCCGTTCCCCGCATTCATCGGCCGCGCCAAGCGACGCGAAGACCCGTTCGAGATCTGGGGCGACGGCAACAGCACCCGCGACTGGATCCACATCAGCGACCTTGTGGGCGCCACCCTTGCCGCCGTCGACCAGGACGTCACCGGGCCCGTCAACCTCGGCACCGGCAGAGCGACCAGCTTCGACGAACTCGCCACCCTCGTCACCGCCGCAGCCAGATACCGGCCGCAGTACAAGCACCTTGCTGACACGCCCCGAGGCGTCCATCACCGGGTGTGCGACCCGTCCCGGATGCTCGACTTCTACCAGCCGCGCGTGCCCCTCGAAGAGGGAATCCGGCGCGCGCTCAACACCTGACCACCCCACCCGGAAGGCCCGCGCCCATGGCCCGCTACTTCATCACCTTCGACAACGGGATGAAAGCACCCGTCGTCGCCGCCGAGGTCGAGCAGAACGTCGACGGAAGCGAGTACCGCTTCCTCGACGTTGACGGCCGGATCGTC
The DNA here is from genome assembly GCF_053608565.1 of Streptomyces sp. NPDC055025. Taxonomy (NCBI): domain Bacteria; kingdom Bacillati; phylum Actinomycetota; class Actinomycetes; order Kitasatosporales; family Streptomycetaceae; genus Streptomyces; species Streptomyces sp. NPDC055025. The sequence goes on along the minus strand of NZ_JBSGVS010000017.1, from coordinate 52,945 downwards.
GCCTACGTCCCCGTCATCAATGTCCTCAGCATCATCCTCACCGAGGACGTCACCGTGAAGGCGGTGACCGGCTGATGGCTCGCCTGCAGATCCTCGAACTCCCCGAAGGCGCCGGAGACGACCGGCCGCCATACCTACTCATCATCGACCAAGTCGACGAGGCCACCGCCGACGACATCGCCCGCTGGCCCAACGACAGCGCCGAGCGGACCGGCGCACGCCACATCCTCTGCTTCAGCGAAACCATCGACATCCCCGCGAACGAGATCGCCCTCAGCGACCTCAACGACGCCGCCGACGGCAACGTCGTGCGGCTCCGGGTCGAACCTGACCTCACCGGATTCCACGAGATGGTCATGGCCGAAGTCGCACGGGCACAAGCCACCGCACGGGCCGCTGCACTGTGACCGCCTACGCCATCCAACTGGACAAGGCCGACGACCTGGTGGTCGACGACGAACATCTCACCATCGACCTCACCGCCGGCTGGGCCGTGTTCAACGACCCTTTCGGCACCGCACTCGCCATCCCCGCCAGCCGCATCCGCAGCATCCAACGCCTCGACGAACCAGAAGACGAGCACGTCGAAGGAGCGTGAGAGCAATGGCCGCTGGCCAGGAAGCGACACCAGCCGACTTCAAGGCAGCAGAGAAACTCCGCGAGTACTGGACCACCGGACCAGGCGGAATCAAGATCGCATGGAACACCCCAGGCGACTTCGACCGCTGCGTCACACTCCTCGACAAACACATGCCCGGCAAAGCCCAGGGCTACTGCAACCTCCTCCACAAACGCAGCACTGGTACATACCCAGGCCAGCATGCGAAGGCATTGCGCGACAGCAAGGTGGATGGCTGATGGGCAGCCAAGGCCGGCGGACAGCACCCATGCCCAAAGGCTGGGATCGCACACGCCAGGCCATCCTCAGGCGCGACAACTGGATGTGCCAATGGGACGTATCCACTGGCGGCAAGTGCGTCGAGCCGGCCAGCGAGGTCGACCACATTATCCCCGTCTCCATGGGTGGAGGCGAGCAGCACTCAAACCTCCAGTCCCTCTGCCGCTGGCATCACGCACAGAAGACCGGCAAAGAAGCCAGCACTTTTGCACACGCCAAACCACCCAAAGAAAGACCCCGAGAACAACACCCCGGAATCATCAGCTGAGTTGAAACAATGGGCAGATGAAGAGCTGCCCAATCTGCGCTCAACCCATCGAGCGAGATGACCGCAAGGGCGGCCCGCTGCCCACCTACTGCTCGACCGCCTGTAAGAACCGAGCCCGCAGCGCACGCGAGCGAGAGAACGGCACAGCTCAACGCCGCCAGCAGCAAGCGCGAGCGAGTGCTGAGGCCCAGCAAGTGCAGCGACCCTGCGTCGTGTGCGGCGACCTCATGGCCAGTGCGCTCCGCAAGCAGTGCGGGAAGCCCGAGTGTGTGAAGCGACTCAAGGCTGATCGCATGCGTGACTACATGCGAACCCGTCGCGCCGATACGGAGCTCGCAGCTCAGCATCGCGACTACGACCGCCGGTCACAGCTCAAGCGACTGACAACGCACGGCCACTGGCGGCAGGTGTACCCCGCGCGGGCCCTGCGCACGGACGCGCTGCGGCGGGCCCGGTTGCAGGCCGCCCTGGTGGAGGCGTTCGCCCCGCGCGCCGTGCTGGACCGCGACGGGTGGGTGTGCCAGCTCTGCCTGCAGCCCATCGACCCTGCGGTTGCATGGCCGGCTTCGCTCAGCCCGTCGGTCGACCACGTCATCCCCCTTGCCAAGGGCGGACTGCATGCCATGACCAACGTCCAGGCCGCCCACCTGGGATGCAACAGTCGCAAGGGTGATCGAGTCGAAGATGATCGCGAGCTTGTGGATCATGGCTTTTACTCGGCCAAGATCACCCTGGGGGGAGACTCCTAGATCATCTAAATCTGCGGATCGGACTGGTTAGCCATGCCCAGCCTGCGCAACACTGGGACTTGTTGATCAAGCTCTGACCTGCGGGGATGTCGGCGCCTTCCAGGCCGTCGGCCCTCCGGATCCTGTCGCCCAATTCGACTAAGGCGATATGGCTGGTCCGGTAGGCAAAGGTGTAACGCGACAGGTAGTCTGGATGCATGTCGAAGCCGACCTCCGCGCAGTGCGCCAGCCCCCGTTGTGGTGCCGCACTGCCTGCGGGGAGCTTGGCGCGGACCTGCTCGAATCGGTGCCGCCAAGCCGCCTATCGGGCACGTCGGCACACGCAGGGTGTCCCGGCTGAGATGGCGAGGCGCCGCCAGTGGGTGCGTCGTTCGAAGTCGAAGGTCCCGCTGACGGCAACCGGTTCAATCGCATCCAGCACGGATCCGTCAACGTGGACGACGCGTCGCCAGATCGCACGATCCAAGGTCGGTGCCGGCCCCGGCTTCGTACTCACAGCCGAAGACGGCATCGTCTGCATCGACCTGGACCACTGCCTCGTCGACGGGCGGCTCGCCGGATGGGCTGAGCGGATCCTGACGCAGGCCGGCCCGACGTTCGTAGAGGTCTCGGCCTCCGGATCCGGGCTGCACATCTGGGGCCGGGGGGTCGTCGGCCGCGGACGGAGGATCCGCTGCGGTGAGATGGCTGTTGAGGTGTACGACCGGGGCCGATACATCGCGATGGGCAGCCGGTACGAGGACGCCCCACTGGTCCTTGCCGATCTAAGTCCGCTGATTGCTTCGTTGAGCTGAACGGTCTGCCGGAGGGGGTGATCCCCAATGGCTGGTCGTGGATTCGCTCCGAAGGAGACGCGCTCCCGAGCGCGGGACGCCAAGTCCAGAGACGCCGAGATGCAGCGGCTGGAGGATGACGGCGCCGCCCGCGGGGATCACCTGCCGGAGGGAGTGCTGCCCGACCAGGAGTCGTGGCACCCGATGACGGTGCGGTGGTGGGAGACATGGCGTTGCTCGCCGCAGTCGCAGACATTCGTCGCGACGGACTGGGACTTCCTTTTGGACACGGCGCTTCTGCACCACGTCATGTGGACGAAGGGGCGCTGGGAGTTCGCTTCCGAGGTGCGGCTGCGGGCCGCCAAGTACGGGGCGACGCCGGAGGATCGGATGCGCCTCAAGATGAAAATCGAGACGCCGGCAGACCGCCAGGTCCCGACCGAGACGCCACGTTCAACATCGGATCGTCGCAAGAACCTGCGGATCGTGTCGGAGGATGTCGGGTAGGGGGTGCCATGCCGTGGCGCGGGCCCCAGTACGACGGCGAGTTCCCCTCTCTCGGGCACGAGATCGTCGAGCACATCGAGCAGTACCTCTGCCATGGCCCTGGCGATGTCATGGGCGAGGATATCGACCTCGATGACGAGTTCTACGCCTTCATCGTCAAGGCATACCGCCTGGAGCCAGAGACAGGGCAGCGCGTCTATCGCCGGGCATTCCTGTCGAGGGCAAAGGGGCGCGCGAAGTCCGAGATCGCCGGGATGCTCGTGTGTGCTGAGGCGCTGTTCCCCGTCCGCTTCGCGGGATGGGACGCGAACGGTGATCCTGTTGGGCGACCGGTCCGGTCGCCCAACATCCGGTGCATGGCCACCGAAGAAGGCCAGTCCGGGAACACCTACGACAACGTCACCGTAATGATGGAGCACGTTGCCGAACACTTCGGTGACGAGTTTCCCGGCATCGACTTCGGAAAGTCGACCGCGTCGTCAAGCCGAGTGATCCTGCATCAGCAACGTGGTGAAATCGCGCCGTCGACATCCTCGGCCGGCGCCAAGGATGGCGGCAAGGAAACCTTCACGGTTTTCGATGAGACTCACCTCTACATCACGCCCGAGCTGCGGAAGATGCACAAGACGGTGCTGCGGAATCTCCGCAAGCGGTTCGCGGCGCAACCGTGGTCCCTTGAGACGTCGACGATGTACGAGCCCGGACAGGACTCGGTTGCCGAAGCCACGCACGCCTACTACAAGGCGATCAAGGAAGGGCGTATCCGCGACGCTGACGCGGCTGGCCTGCTCTTCGATCACCGGCAGGCTAAGGACGGAACCGACCTGGGTGATCGCGATGCACTCCTGGCCGGGCTGAAAGAGGCATACGGGCCCGCTGCGGCTTGGATGGATCTGGACGGCATCATCGCCGAGATCTGGGATCCGCAGTCGGCGCCTTCGGACTCGCGCCGGTACTGGCTGAACCAGCCGGTTGCCGCAGAGGATGCCCTACTGGATCCCGCCGAGTGGACCAAGTGCACGTCGGATCTGCGGCTCGATGACGGCGACGACATCGTCCTCGGCTTCGACGGCGGCAAGTCGGACGACGCGACTGCGCTGATTGCGATGCGCGTGTCGGACCGCCTGGTGCAGCCGCTGGGGATCTGGGAGCGCCCGGAAGGCCCGCTAGCGAAGGGCTGGGAGGTCGACCGCAAGCAGGTCTCCGACCTGGTTGCGCACGCCTTCGGGCGCTGGCAGGTCCGGGCGTTCTTCGCCGACGTCAAGCTCTGGGAGTCGTACATCGACGAGTGGGCCGACACCTACCGGGACGAACTAGTGGTGCGGGCCTCCCCGAAGGCTGCGGTTGGCTGGGACATGCGCGGCCGGCAGCAGGAGTTGACGCTGGCAACCGAAGCGCTGGTGCAGGCCATCCGAGATGGCAAGTTGCCGCACACCGATCATCCGACGCTGAACCGGCATGTCGGCAACGCGCGCCGGCGCCCGAACCGTTGGGGCGTCAGCTTCGGCAAGGAGTCGCGTGAGTCCCCGAAGAAGGTCGACGGTTTTGCCGCCATGCAGCTGGCCGACATGGCGCGACGAGCGTTGCTTGCGTCGCCGGATTGGGCGAAGCGGCAGAAGAAGCGGCAGCGAACAGGCCGGGTTCACGGGTTTGCGTGAGGAGGTGGGTGGCGCGTGGTGATGTCGAACGAGGATGCGATCTCCACAGCGCGTCGCCTGCTGACGCTCCGGGAGTTGGAGCAGCCGCGGCTACAGCGGATCAAGAACTACATGGGCGGCAAGCACGACTCGGTGTACGTCCCGAAGGGTGCGCGCGCTGAGTATCGGTGGCTTGTCGAGCGGGCGAAGGTCAAGATCCTCCCGCTGATCGTCACCGTGGTGGCCCAGAACCTGTATGTGGACGGCTACCGCCCCGCTGGCAAGGACGAGAACGCCTCGCCGTGGGAGGTGTGGCAGGCGAATCGCCTGGACGCCCGCCAGCACGGGGTCCACAGGGCGGCGCTGACCTACGGTGCGGCGTACGCCCTCGTGATGCCCGGCAAGCCGGTCCCTGTGATCACGCCGTTCAGTCCGCGCCGGATGACCGCGGTGTACGCGGACCCTGTGAACGACGAGTGGCCGATCTACGCGATCGAGGACCGGCTGGAGAACACCGCGGATGGCCAGCGCCGCGTGGTGCGGGTCTATGACAATCAGGCCCGGTACACGCTGCGCGGGAAGCCTGACGGGTCCGAACTGGCCATGGACGGCGCCGATGCCATCATGACGCATGGTCTGGGCGTGTGCCCGGTCGTGCGGTTCGTCAACACCGAAGACCTGGACGGCGACGGCGTGCTCGGCGAGATCGAGCCGCTCATCGATGCCCAGGACCAGCTGAACATGACGACGTTCAACCTGTTGATGGCCCAGCAGTACGCCGCCTTCAGGCAGCGCTGGGTCACTGGGATGGCTCCGCCTCAGGATGAACAGGGCAACCCCCTGGAGCCCTTCCGCTCCCGCGTGGACGGCCTGTTCGTCGCGGAGGACGCGGATACGAAGTTCGGGGAGTTCGGGGCCACAGACCTTGGTGGGTACCTCAACTCCCGCGAGGCGACGATCCGGCACATCTCCACACTGTCGCAGGTACCCCCCTATCACTTGCTCGGGCAGATGGTGAACCTGTCGGCAGAGGCCCTGGCCGCCGCCCGTGACGGACTCGACCGGAAGATCGACGAACGCGAGTCGCTCTTCGGTGAATCTTGGGAGCAGACGCTCCGCCTGGCCGCCCTTGCCGCGAAGGACACGGACGCCTGGAACGACACGGCCGCCCAGGTCGTCTGGCGTGACACGTCAGCGAGGTCTCTGGCGCAGACTGTTGACGCCCTCGGGAAGCTGGTCACGATGCTCGGCGTGCCCCCGCAGGAGCTGTGGGAGCGCGTACCAGGTGTCACCCAGACCGATGTGGGCCGCTGGAAGGTGGCCGCAGAGGAGGGGGACGCGATGAACCGGCTGAACGGCATCATCGAGAAGCAGATGGCGCCCCCGCCGGCGCTCACCGCAGCCCCGCCGGAGGCCGAACTGCCCCCGGCGGCCTGACGTGGCTGGACTGAGCGCCCGACTGGCGCTCCAGTACCGGCGCCGACAGGCCCTGATCTCCGCTCGCCTGGTCCGCCAGATTGCACGGACCTGGCGGGACTTGGTGCATCCGGCGCAGGTCGACGCCATGTGGCCGACTCTCCGCTCCTTGCTGGCCACCGAGGTCCGTCAGGCGAGAGTCGAGTCGGCCTCCCTGGCGCAGAAGGCGTACACGGAAGCCAGGGAGTCCTCAGGGGTAGCGGATGACCTGTTCATCCCCTCCCCGCCAAAACTGCTTACCGACGACGAACTGTTCCGAACCCTCGACATCACCGGCCCCGTCGAGTTCAAGAGGGCCATTGCCGCGGGGAAGACACCTTCGCAGGCGGTGGACGCCGCCGCGGTCCGCATGGTCGGCTCATCCCAGTACCTGGCGCTCGAAGCCGGCAGATCGGTGATGAACCAGTCCATCGACCGTGATGAGCGCGCCACCGGCTACTCGCGGGTGACGGACAACGACCCGTGTGCCTGGTGCGCAATGCTCGCCTCCCGCGGGCCGGTGTACAAGACCGCCAAGACCGCTGGTGACCCCCGCCAAGGTGGCAATAGGTACCACGATCTTTGTAACTGCCAGGCGTGGCCTGCGTTCACTCTTGACGAGCCGTTTGTTGGTGTAGCCGAGAAGCTCTACGAGGACTGGCTCCAGCAGACACGGGGCCATGGCGGGAAGCACGCGGTCAACGCGTTCCGCCGCTGGTGGCAAGCAGAAGGCCGGGCCGCCTACACAGCACCCGACCGACCCTAGCCCTCTTCGCCCGGACCGCTGACAGGCGGCCCACCCAGCAAAAACATGGCGCTCGCCGACACGGTGGGCGCCATTTGCATGCCCACCTCCGCGTCAGCCGACAGGCAGGCGCCATCCCGACATGGGAGTCAAAGATGCCCGAGAACAGCCCGGAGGCAGGCGCCACGCCGGCCGTCCCGACCCCCGCCGAAGCGGTAGCCGCAGGGCAGATTCCCGCCCGGGCGCCCCAGCCGGCCCCTCCGACGTCGCCCACCCAGGCGGTTGACGGCAAGGCCGAAGTGACGGACTGGGAGTCCGAGGCGACCAAGTGGAAGGCCCTGGCCCGCCAGCACGAGAACAAGCACCTGGGTGCGCTCGGCTTCAAGTCCAAGGACGAGATCGAGCAGCTCCGAACCTCCGCCAAGAAGTACCAGGAGGTCGAGGACGCCCAGAAGACGGAGATCCAGAAAGCCACCGAGCGGGCGCAGACCTACGAGCAGAAGCTCGCCGACATGCAGGCCACGAACGCCCGCCTGCTGGCCGCGGCCTCGCACAACATCCCTCCGGAGCTAATCGACCTCCTCGGAACAGGAACAGACGAGGAGATCAACGCCCGAGCCGAGGTGCTCGCCGAGCGACTCAAGCCGGCCGAGCCCGCCCCGGCGCAGCAGCGGCCCGTGGAGTCCCTGACCCCCGGCGCCGCCCCGGCATCCAGTACGGCCGACACCACCCCGGATCAGTGGATCCGGCAACTGGCCGGCCGCAACACCTGACCTAGCACGCAGCATCCGGAATACCCCGCCATGGGTCCGGGCCAGCTGCCCATCCGTAAGGAGATCCCATGGCCACGTACAACCAGCTCATCAGCCGTGACGCCAGCAACGACCCGCTGGTGCCGACCCCCGTGTCGGCGCAGATCATCCAGGAGATGCCGGCGGCTTCGGCGCTCCTCCAGCGGGCCGCGCAGGTGCCGATGTCGACGCGCACGCAGCGGCAGCCGGTCCTCGACGTCATGCCGATCGCGTACTTCGTGGGCGGCGACACCGGTCTCAAGCAGACCTCGGCGCAGGACTGGAAGAACGTCGACCTCATCGTCGAGGAAATCGCGGCGATCGTCCCGATCCCCGAGGCGTACCTCGACGACGCCCAGATGCCCATCTGGGAGCAGGTGCGTCCCCGCCTCGTCGAGGCCATCGGCGCCAAGCTGGATGGTGCGGCCCTCTTCGGGACCGACAAGCCGTCCACGTGGCCCACAGCCGTCTACCAGTCTGCGGTGGCGGCTGGCAACGCCGTCATCTCGGGTGCTGGCGCCGACTTCGCGGTCGACGTGGCCTCGGTCGCCGAGAAGGTTGCGGCGGACGGCTTCGCGGTGAACGGGTTCATGTCCCGGCCCGGCCTCACCTGGAAGCTGAACGGCATCCGCTCCGACCAGGGTGTGCCGATCTACCAGCCGAACCTCCAGGGCACCCCGGGCGGAACCCTGTACGGGTACCCGATGTCCGAGCTGACCAACGGTGCGTGGGACACCTCGGAGGCCGAGCTGCTGATGGGCGACTGGCGGAAGGCCATCGTCGGAATGCGCCAGGACATCAGCTTCAAGATGTTCACCGAGGGTGTCATCTCCGACGACGACGGCAAGGTCATCCTCAACCTCATGCAGCAGGACTCGGTCGCGATGCGGGTCGTGATGCGGGTGGCGTTCGCCACGGCCAACCCGGCGACCCGCCTGAACACCAACTCGGCAACCCGCAGCCCCTTCGGCGTGGTCCAGTCGACCACCGCCGCTTCCTGATCCACGGTCGGCGCGCCGGTTTGCACGGGCCGGCCGCCCCTGCGACAGATCGGAGTTCCTCTTGCGGGTCCTGGCGATGTTTCACGCCTACCCACCGGCCCACAATGCGGGCGCCGAGTGGGCGGCACATAGCCTCCTGAGGGAGCTTGTGGTCCGCGGCCACGAGGTGGATGTCCTTCTGTCGCAACCAGCTTCCTCGTCAGTGCCCTACCAGCTCGACGGGGTGGCCGTTCACCCGTATCGAGGTAAGGCGGATCCTGGGCCGTGGATGCGGGGAGACAGGCGCGCACAGGTGATCGTGACGCACCTGGAGAACACTCCTCGCGCCTCCATTCTCGGGGAGTTGAACCGGATTCCGGTCGCTCACCTGCTGCACAACGCCTACGAGAAATCGAAGACATGGCTGTTCAAGGGCAGCCCGTCCTTGGTCGTGTACAACACGGACTGGATGCGCGCCGACGCTGAAGCGTGGTGGAAAATTCACCGCGGCGACCGGCCCATGCCGTGGGGCATCACAGTCCACCCCCCAGTCGCAGTCGCCGACTACCAAGCGTCCCCGGGCGACCGCATCACCCTGATCAACCTCACCGCGGAGAAGGGCGCCAACACCTTTTACGCGCTTGCCGAGCGAATGCCCCGCCGAAAGTTCCTGGGAGTTGTCGGCGGCTACGGAGAGCAGATCATTCGGGACCTGCCCAACGTAGAGATCGTCCCGCACACGCCGGGAGACCGGATGGCGAAGGACGTGTACGCGCGGACACGGATCCTGCTTGCGCCTTCCTCCTACGAGTCCTACGGCCGGGTGGCAGTTGAGGCCATGTGTTCTGGGATCCCCGTGATTGCTCACCCGACACCGGGTCTCATGGAGTCTCTCGGAGACGCGGGCACGTTCTGCGACCGCGACGACCTGGACGCCTGGGAGTCGGTGATCAAACATCTGACGACGCAGGCCGCCTTCCCGAAAGCGTCAAAGGCGGCGTTAGCGCGCGCGGCGGGCCTCGACCCGTCGGCGGAGCTTGACGTCTGGTGCGCGGCCATGGAGGGGGTGGCGAAACGTGGATCCTCTCGCTGATGTGACAGCTCTGGAAGACCGCATCGGGCGCCCCCTGACATCGCCGGAGGTTGCCCGAGCGCAAGCCCTCCTGGCGGACGCCTCAGCACTGGTGCGGGCATTCACGGGCCAGGACTTCAGCCGCACGGATGGCGAGACGCTCATCGTCCGCTCCCAGCAGGGCGAGATCCGGCTGCCACAGCGGCCAGTACTCGCCGTGACATCGGTTGTCGCCGTTGGCGCTGGCGGAGCCCCCGACCTGCCCGTCGTCGGCTGGCGTTGGGACGGCCTGGACATTGTCCGAACGTCCTCAGACAGTCCGGTTATCAACCTTCCTGAGCTGTGGTACGAAGACGACCTCGACGCCTACCCGGGCACGTACCGGGTGGTCTACAGCCACGGCACCGACAGCGTGCCGTCCAACGTGATAGCGGTTGTGGCCGCCATGGCTTTGCGGACGCTGACGGCACCGTCCTTGGCCGGCGGGGTGACGGGTGAGTCGATCGGTCCATACAGCTACCGTACAGATGGGTCCAGCATCGGGACCGCCGTGGTGCTGGGCGAGGGCGACCGCCGGATCCTGGCGCGCTACCGGCGAACGTCGGGCATGTCGATGGTCAGGTTCCAGTGACCGCGCCCCTGCGGGTAGTCGCCCGAGTCCACGCCATGCCTCCGCAGCACAACGCGGGCGCCGAGCACATGCTGGTTGCGATGCTCCGACCGCTGGTGGAGCGTGGCCACGATGTGTCGGTGTGGCTGTCCCGCTTCGAGCGAGGCGTGAAGGAGTACGAGTACGACGGGGTCCGCGTCGTACCACTCGGCGCGCGCCTGGACTTCGCGTCGGCTGTGCGCCACTCATCTATCACCTTGTCCCACCTGGAGAACGTCCCGCCAACCGCAGCGCTTGCCCGCGGGTACGGGAAACCGCTCGGGGTGATCTGCCACAACACGTTTCCGGAGACCTTCCGCAACGTAGCGGCCGGCGCAACCGCTCTGGCCGTCTACAACAGCGAATGGATGCGGACCGCAGCGGACATTCACTTCGTCGACCACCCAGAAGGCGTCCGGCCCTCCAGGTCGCTGGTTGTCCGCCCGCCTGTGACTGCCGCAGAGTACGCCACCAAGAAGCGCGGGGACCGCATCACCCTGATCAACCACAGCAAAGCCAAGGGCGGCGAAGTTCTGCGCCGGCTGGCTGAGCGGATGCCTGACACGCGGTTCCTTGCGGTGACGGGCGGCTACGACGAACAGGTCCCGTTGGATGACCTGCCCAACGTTGAGACCGTGCCCCACATGGACGGACACAGCATGAGGGACAAGGTGTATGCGCGCACCCGGATCCTCCTCATGCCCTCCGCCTACGAGTCGTGGGGTCGGGCCGGCGTTGAGGCCCTCGCGAGCAGCATCCCTGTCGTTGCTCATCCGACGCCAGGGTTGTGCGAGTCCCTCGGCGACGGCGGGATCTTTGTCGAACGCGCCGACATCGACGGCTACGAAGCAGTCCTCCGCAAGCTTGAAAATCGCTCGGAGTACGCCTTGGCGTCGAAGAGAGCGAAGGCCCGAAGCGCCGAACTCGATCCGGGCGCGGATTTGGCCGCTTGGTGCGACGCCGTGGAGGAGGTGGCCAATGCGGGTTCTTCCCGAGGGTGACACCGTCACAATCGTGCGCCCCGGCGCTTCCACCGAGGACAACTACGGCAACGATGTTCCCGGTCCGCCCGACGAGATCGTCGTGCACGGCTGCGCGCTGGAGCCGAGGGACGGAACCGGCGCGGGCGCCAACGAAATCGTCGACGCGCGCGACACCGTTTTGGCCGGGGTGAACCTGTACGCACCCTACGGGACGGACATTCGCCCCACAGATAGGGTGCGCATCGGCAATGTCCTGTACGACGTCTATGGGCAGCCGGGTGGGTTCCGATCGCCCTTCACTGGGTCGACGGGACCGGTCGTCGCAGCCCTGATTGTCGTCACGGGCTGACAGGCCGAGCCCGCTCGACAGCTGCGACCAGTGCCGCAGCTGCCTTGTTGGCGCTGCGCCGGATGGACAGGCTGTGCGGGTCCGAGTGCGGTGGCCGCCCGCCGGTGAGCAGGCTCTTGGACTCTGCGGCTGGCGCGCTGCCAGGCAGAACGAACTGCACATACCCGTGGAAGAGGCGGGTCCCCGGCTTGAGCCGGGTGCCTGTGACATCGGCCGCGCGTATGCGGAACTCCCGCGCCTGTTGCCCCACGTCCTTCTTCGTGATGGTGATCCATTCGCCGTCGAACTTGATGGATCCCAGTACGCCCTTGGCTTCCATGCCGCCCCCTGTTATGCGAGTCGAGGAGGCGGATCCTAATGGCAGCACGCTTTCGTGGGTCACACAAAGGCATCGGACAGCTCCTTCGTTCGCCGATGATCCAGGCAGAGATGGTCCGCCGCGCAGGCAAGATCAAGGCCGTTGCGGAATCGGCTGCGCCGGTCGGGACGCCTCCCGGCGATCCTCATCCAGGTCTCTACAAGGGGTCGATCATGGTGACCTCCACAGCGCATGGCGGACGGAAACGCGATCGCGCGACCGCGACAGTCACGAACCGCGCCTACTACGCCCGTTGGGTCGAGTACGGGTCGGAGAAGGTAGTCGGCCGACACGTCATGCTGCGCGCCGCTCAGACGGGTGGTCGGAACTGATGGCCGACGTTGGCAGTGTCGACGTGGAGATTGCCCTCGTCGCCTGGTTCAAGTCGACCCTGTCCGTGCGAACTCTGACCGACCTACCCGCCGCCCTCGTCGAAAAACTCCCCGTTCTCCAGATCCAACGGGTTGGCGGGGATGACGACGGGCTCCGCCTGGATCGGGCCCTGATCGACCTCAACGGATATGCAGCAACCCGCCTGGCCGCCTCGGAGCTGATGGCCCTGGCGCGCGGGGCGCTTCTGACCCAACTGCCGGGGACCGTGACGGAAACGGCTGTGTTCGGGCGAGTCCGCACAGTCTCGGCGCCTTCGTGGCGCCCCTACGAAAATCCGAACCTGCGCCGTCTTGGCGCCACCTACGAGCTGTTTTTCCACCCGGTCTCCTGACCGGTCGGGCCCGCGCCGTGCCCTTTCCCGCCCGTGCGCGGGCTTTTCCATGTCTGGAGACATCATGGTCAACATCACCCGCGCCGCGGATCTCACGATGGTCGGTGCGAACGGAGGGGCCTGGGTGGCTCCGGTGGGGACGCCTGCGCTGGCGTCTCCGCTGGATCAGCCGGGGGATCCGTGGGCCGCCCTGGGCGCGATCTCTGACGACGGACTCGTCAACGGCTGGGACGAGGAGTCTCAGGCATTCACGCCGTGGGGACTCACCAGCCCGTTCCGCACCCAGATCACTCAGTCGGTGCGCACGTTCTCCGCGACGATGTGGGAGACCTCCCGCACAGCGGTCATGAGTCTCCACTACCGGCTGGACGAGGCGGATCTGGAGCCGGACGTCGACGGTCTCACGAAGTTCGCGGAGACCGCGTCACCCGTGCCGGACCGGCGTGCGTTCTGGTTTCTGGTTGTCGACGGCGACAACTACCGCGGCTTCTATGTGCCGCAGGGCGAAATCAGCGAGAGGTCTGACGTCACGTACAAGCAGGACGAGATCTCGGGCTTCGAGTGGACGATCACGACGTACCCGGACGAGGCCGGTAACACCGTGTACCACGTCGACAAGCTGCCGCTCACGCCGGCCGATCCGCTCTCCTGAACCGGATGGGTGGGTCACATCTGCTGGCGCGGGCCCGGCCCGCCCATCCTTCACTCCCCTTGCCCGCGCCACGATTGAGGAGGCCCGCGCCGATGGCTGCGACCAGCCGCAAAACCAGCAGTACCCCCCGCAAGACCGCCGCCCGCACGCCACGCGAACTGGCCCCATCCGTGCACGAGCCGCTTGCTGATGGCGAGCTCGACGCTGCCGAGGCCCAGGAGGCGGAGGCCACTGGCACGTACATCACCGTCGCGCTCTGCGGTGAAGGCCTGCGCGTCATCCCTGCCGGGGCATGGCCTGTGTCTGCTCAGAGAATCCTCCGGCAGGGGGACTTCGACGGCTTCATGGAGGCGGTGCTCCACGAAGAGGACTACGAACTCTACGAGGAGATTGACCCGACTCTCGACGAGATCAACCTCTTCATCGAGGACGCAGGAAATCTCTCTGGCGAGCCCCAGGGAAAATCGCGTGGACCCGCCAGGTCGTCAAGGCGCACGCGGAGGCGCTAGAGGGCGATCTCGCCTGGTACTACCCGCGAGACGCGGATCAGATCGACGCCTACTGGCGGGGCGAGATGACAGTCCGCCGTCTGCGCGTGCTCATCGAGCGGTTGCCTCCGGAGTCCGCGACGATGACAGCGCTGCGTAACGCGATGACGGCGGAAGAGCACGAGCAGCTCGCCCGGAAGGGCGAGCCCGAAAAGGGCCGCTGGTCGCAGATCGAGCAGCTGCTGGCAGGAATCTCGGACGGGCTGCGGGATCTCCAGTACATCACCGTGGTGGCCAACTCGGACGGCAAGGGGCGTAAGCCGAAGCGGCCGGAGCCGATGCGACGTCCGGGTGTGGGTACATCGAAGGCCCGTGAGGCGCTGACAGATGAGCATGCCAACTTCCTCTTCAACATGATCAATGGCGGCGGCGCGTCCTGACGCGCACGGGAGGAGGCTCCCGTGGCAATCACCGTCGGCAGTGTCGAGGTCGATGTCATCCCCAACACCAGGGGGATCTATCAGCAACTGCGTACTGGACTCGTCCCCGCCGCCACCCGCGCGGGCGAGGACGCGGGCAATGCTGCCGGGCGGTCATTTGGGCCCGCGATGGCTGGCGCCGTCGGCGACACCGTCGCCGCCCGGATCGGCCAGCAGCTCGGCGAGCAGATCGCTCTGCGTATCACCGCCTCCATCCGCGACGCGATGCGGGACGGCATCACGCAGGGCGGCCGGACGGCTCGCCCCGCAGCAACTCGGCAGGGCGACGAAACGGCGGGCGCATTCTCGCGCGCGCTGCGCGCCCGCCTGCAGGCAGCATTCCGGTCCCTGCCCGAGATCCAGATAGGCGCCGACACCTCCGAGGCGGACGCGGACCTACAGGCTCTTCGTGTCCGCATGGAGACGCTGGCGGGCCAGCGAATCGGTATCGACATTGACGCCGGCGCGGCCCGCGCGGAAATCCGGCTCATCGAGGCTGAACTCACTCGTTTGGGTGCCAAGCACCCGAACGTGCAGGTCCGGGCTGACACGGCCACCGCTCTTGCGGAGCTCGCGGCGGTCCACGCGGCGATTGACGCCGTCGATGGCAAACGAGCAAGGGTTGATGTCGATACGTCGGGTGCTGTGGGGGCGATCCTGCACCTCACGGTTGCCATCGGTGGACTCGCCGCGATCCCTGCGATCCCGGTTCTCGCTGCAGGAATTGGCGCTATCGGATCTGCTGCCGTTGCCGCCGGGGTCGGCGTGGGTGCACTGGCTGCTGTAGCGGCGCCCGCGATCATCAGCATTGGCGGGGCCCTCCAGGCGCAGAAGGCTGCACAGGATGCGGTCGCCGACTCGACTCTGCGCGGCGCCCAGGCCGCTTCTCAGGGCGCATCGCGTGCTCTGCAGATGGCTGGCGCGCAGCAGGCCCTTGCCGTGGCGGAGCGGAACGGCGCTCGACAGATCGCGCAGGCTCAGCAGCAGGTGCGGCAGGCGAAGACCGCTGCCGCGGATGCGATTGTGCAGGCGGCTCAGCGGAATGCCCAGGCAGCTCGGGCGATTGAGGACGCCGAGCGGTCCCTGGCCCGCTCTCAGGAGGATGCCCGCCGCGCCCAGCAGGATCTGACGGACGCTCGCCGTGCGGCCGCCCGAGAGCTTGAGGATCTCAACACCCAGTTGAGTGGGGCGCAGCTGTCGCAGCGGGACGCGGCGCTCGGGGTGCAGGAGGCCGAGGCAGAGCTGAACCGCGTCCGCGCTGCGGGCAGGAAGGCTTCGACGCTGGACGTCGACCGGGCGCAGCTTGCCTACGACCAGGCCGTGCAACGTCTGAAGGAACAGACCACTGAGACGGGTCGCCTGAAGGCGGAGACCACAGAGGCGAGTCGGGCCGGCGTCGAAGGGTCGGACACCGTCCGCTCGGCTCAGGAGCGCCTTGCTCAGGCACAGGAGCAGGTTCAGGATCGCACCCGGGCGATGCGGGACGCGCAGGTCGACGCGGCACGCACGCAGGTGGAGACTGCCCGGCAGGTCGAGCAGGCACAGGAACGTGTCGGTGAGGCCACGGCGAATGTCGCGCAGGCGCAGCAGTCCGCGGCGGAGGCTGTGGCAAGTGCCCAGCGTCAGATAACTTCCGCGTCGCTGTCGGCGGCCGGGGGCGTGGATCAGGCTGCCGTAGCGCAGGCCAAGTATCGGGCCGAGCTGGCGAAGTTGACCCCATCCGCACGAGGTACGTTCAACGCGTTCGTTGCGCTGCGGGGCGCGTTCAAGGCGTGGTCAGAGTCGCTCCAGCCCGCTGTGATGCCGATTTTCACGCGCGCGCTGAACGGGCTGAAGAACAGTCTGCCGGGGCTGACTCCGTTCGTGCTGGCGGCGGCGGATGCGATAGGGAGGTTGCAGGACAAGGCGACGCGCGGCTTCAAGAGTCCGTGGTGGCAGTCATTCCGCACGGACCTCGCCAGGTCGGTGACGCCTGCCGTCGTGGGCCTCGGCGTCGCCTTCGGGAATGTCTTCAAAACCATCGGCGGCGTTGTCGACGCGTTCCTCCCGCACATGGATTCCATCAGTCAGCGGATGCAGGAGATCACTGGCCGGTGGGCCACGTGGGCTACCGGCTTGAAGGGTAGTCCTGCATTCGAACGGTTCCTGAGCTACTCGGCGCAGATGGGGCCGGTGCTGGCCGCAGCGCTTGGCGACATCTCCAGCGGCCTTTACCAGGTGTCGCATTCGCTGGCTCCACTATCGGGGCCGGCCCTTCAAATTCTCGGTGCACTTGGTCGAGGGATCGCGTCCGTTGCAGAGACGCTGCCGTGGCTGGTCCAGTTGCTTTACTCGGTCTGGATCGCCACCAAGCTGTGGACGCTTTCCATGATCGCCTTCAACTTGGTGATGGCCGCCAACCCGATCACCTTGATCGCGATCGGGGTCGTCGCGCTGGTCGCGGCGGTTGTCTACGCGTACAAGCGTTTCGACTGGTTCCGGGCGCTTGTGCAGACTGTCTGGTCGGCAATTCAGACCGCCGCCTCGTGGGCGTGGAACAACGTTCTGAAGCCAGTCTTCACCGGTATATGGACGGCTCTTCAGACGGTGGGCCGGTGGGCGGTCTGGCTGTGGCAGTCGGTCCTCAGCCCGGTGTTCGGGTTTATCGGCACCGCCGCGTCGGTGCTACTAACGGCGATCGTCGTGATCGCACTGTTGCCGATCATCGCCGTAGTCAAGCTGCTGGGCGCCGTGGCAATGTGGCTGTGGGACAAGGCAATCGGACCCGCCTTCCGGGCAATCGGTGCCGCCGCGATGTGGCTATGGAAGAGCGCCTTCTCGCCCGTCTTCGGCTGGATTGGCGGCGGGGCGAAGTGGCTGTGGAACAGCGGCATCAAGCCCTGGTTCGCTGCGCTCAAAACCGACATCCGGGCAGTTGGAACGGCAGCAAGGTGGGTATGGGACAAGGTTCTCAATCCGGTGTTCGGCTGGATCGGCGATAAGGGGCGCTGGCTTTGGGAGAAGGCGCTGAAGCCCGCATTCGACCAGGTCAAGAAGGGCGTCAAGGCGGTCGGCGACAGCTTCAACTCGGCAAAGGACTTCATCGGTAAGGCCTGGTCGAAGGTTCAGGACATCGCGAAGAAGCCGGTCCGTTTCATCATTGACAAGATCTACAACGCGGGGATCGTCCCGACCTGGAATTTGGTGGCTGCGGCGTTCGGGGCGCCAAAGATCAAGAAAATGAAGACGGAAGGCTGGGCGACAGGAGGTGTTCTGCCCGGCTATACCCCGGGGAAGGATGTCCACAAGTTCTACTCGCCCACCGGCGGAGGCCTGGAACTGTCGGGCGGCGAGGCCATCATGCGGCCCGAGTTCACTCGCGCGGTGGGCCCTGGTTTCGTGAAAGCCATCAACCGCATCGCCTCGGCCAGAGGTTCGTCCGGCGTGCAGGCTGCGCTCGCCCCGGCGCTGGGGGGCAACCCGCCTGCCACTCCGTCGCAGAGGTTTGCCGACGGCGGAATTTTCAACTGGATCGGGAAGACCGCTGCGGGTATCGGCTCGGCAGCGTGGGACGGCGTGAAGAAGAGCGCATCCTGGCTGACAGACGGACTGGAGAGATCGGCCCGCGCCGGCGTCAAGTATGTCGTGGATCCGCTGCTGAAGAACTTCCCCGGGGCATCAACGGATTTCGGACAGATGATCCGGAGAATTCCGACGAAGATCCTCGACAGCATTTTCGGGTACAGCAAGTCCGCCGACAAGAAGGGCGCGGGAGGGGTAGGCGGCCCCCGGATTCAGGCGGCACTGCGATGGGCACGCACACAGAACGGGCTGCCCTACCAGTGGGGCGGCAACGGCAACCCGAGCTGGGACTGCTCAGGCCTGGTCAGCGCAATCGAATCGAAGATCCGAGGGCAGAAGCCCCACCGCCGCTGGGCGACCGGCGCCTTCAGCGGCCGGACCGCACCTCCCGGCTGGGTCCTCAATGGCAAGAGCCCCTTCCAGATCGGCATCACGAACGCGGGTGTCGGCCACACCGCCGGCACCCTTGGCGGCGTCAATGTCGAGTCCCGCGGTGGCGACGGCGTGGTGATCGGAAAGGGGGCACGCGGCTGGAACGACAAGCTATTCACCAGCCACTACGGTTTCCAGCCCGGCAAGTACGACGACGGCGGCTACCTGCCCGAGGGTCTCTCCGCAGTCTTCAACGGAACCGGCCGACCTGAACCGGTATTCACCACCGCCCAGGCAAACGCGCTGACATCCATCGCGGCAGGTAGCGGCGGTGGAGCAGGGTCGGGGGAGATGACCGGCACGCTCGTCCTGGATTCCGGAGAGCTCATGGGCACCTTCACCGGCGTCATCCGGCAGGAGAACGCCCAGGTGCTGGCGGCCCTGCGGGCACGTCCGAACGGGAGGTGACATGGCGATTCCCGGAAACTTCCTCTCGGCGACAACGGAGACGGTGGATCCGAACACCTCCGGCTGGCTGGCCAAAACAAACTGCGCAATCAGCCTCGGTACGGGCGGACGGAACGGCGACGGATGCCTGAAGCTGACATCAACGGCCTCGGGTGAGATGCAGGCTCGCACCTACTCGTCATATGCAGTCGTTCCGGGCGTCACGTATGCCGCGTTCGCCGACGCCTCCGGGGCGACGGTTCCGGAACGTATCGGTATCCGCTGGCTCAACCCGTTCAGCGTGGAGGTTGGTGTCACCTGGGGGCTGACCACCTCCTCGGCGTCCGCGACATGGCATCGCATCAGCGTGGGCGGAGTCGCCCCAGCGTTCGCTACGCGCGCCCAGGTATTGGTGTCCGCCAGCCCTGTCGTGGGCGGGGTGACCAACTATTTCGAGAACGTATATTTCGGCTGGCCACAGCGCTTCGCCGGAAACCTGCTCAGTTTCAATGCCGAACAGGCCGAGATCGACACCAGCAGCTGGGCCGCCGAGACCAACAGCACCATGAGCCGCACGGTGCCGATGGTCCAGTGGCCGGTCAACTGGTACTACTCGGGCGGCGAGATGGCCACCCTCACGGTCACCGCCAACGGCAACGCGTCCGCCCTGTGTACCGAGCGGGCCCCAGTGACACCCGGTACGGAATACCTGGCGTTTGGCTACCTGATGCCGCCCACTTCAGGCTCGGCCTGCTGGGTTGAGCTGCGCTTCTATGATGCGGGCGGCTCCCAGCTGTCCGCATCGCGCAGCACACTCGCCGCCCCCGGAACTGGTACCTACCGGCAGATTGCGTCCGCGGTCGCCCCTCCGGCTGCGGCAACCGCCTCTATGGCGTTCGGTATAACGTCGGGCACGGCCGGACAGGTCATGCGGGCTGACGGCCTCGTCCTCAAGGTCCGCACGGCGACCACAACGGGCTCGGCGCCGGTCGATAACGGCGTACTGTTCACGGACTCGGCGTTCGAGCAGGGCGTCGGGCAGTGGACTGTGCCAGCGGGAGCCGCGACGATTGCCCGCTCCACCCCTTGGGGTGCCCAGCCGTGGGCCGACGGGTACAGCCTCACCGTCACCAGCTCCACTGCGACCGCCAGCACTGTGCGGTCCGGTAAGTATCCGGTGACGGAGCTGCTGAACTGGAAACCGGACTTCGTTCTGAAGCGGACGGCCGGCGGATGGACCGTCGGTATCGCCATGCGCTTCTATGATGCTGCGGACGCGCTGATATCGACTGTGACCAGCCCGGCCGTCGCACTGCCCTCGGACGGCCTGTGGTACCGAGTCGATGGGGACATGGCGGCGCCCGCCGGTGCGGTCACCGGCCAGATCGACATCCTCCTCACGGCCACCACGACCTCGTCCACCGTGCAGGTGGACGATGTGCGCCTGCGGCAGGCACTCCCTGCTACAGAGGTCACGGGCTCCGACGAGACTGCCAGTATTCGGCTGATCGTCAGGGCTATCGAGACAACGCGGCTGACGACGGTGTACCGCGTTCTACCTGACGGATCGAAATCCCTCCTGCGAGGCAGGGGCGGCCTGATAGACCGGCTCGCAATCACTGATTCGACGATCAGCGTCGAGGACTACGAGGCGCCGCTCGGTATCCCCGTCGTCTACCGGATCGAGCACTACAGCACCACCACAGGTCTCCTGACGGGCTGGAGAGTCACCAATCCGGTCACCCTCGCCCCAGGCAACCCGAACTGGGCCTGGCTCAAGGACGTGGCACGGCCGCAACTCAACCTGCGGCTCCTCATCAGGGAGGCGCCCGAGTGGAGCCAGCCGATCGAGCAGAACATCATGCGGATCCGGGGCCGGCAAAACGCCCTGGTCCTGTCCGGTGACCGGTCGGGCCGCGAGGGTTCACTCATCCTGTGGACGCAGTCCGACACGGAACGGGAGGCGCTGCGGCTCCTGCTGTCCGCCGGCAGCCCGCTTCTCTGGCAGACAGCCCCAGGCATGGGCGAGACGGACATGTACGTCTCGGCGGGAGGATCGGCGTTCCCTCGGGTCACCACCTATGCGCCGGAACCGTGGCGGGAGTGGACGCTGCCGCTCACAGAGATCGACCGACCGTTGACCGGGATTGCCGGCTCAGCCACATGGACAGTGCAGGACGTCCTGATCGAGAACCCCAGCGTCCTGTCGCTGCTGTCTCGCTACAACACAGTGCTCGACCTGGCCCTCGACCAGCGCATGGCGTAGGAGGGGGAGACCGTGTACACGCCCCCGTCGGATCGGTTCCTGACGACGCTCGCCACTGCCCACACGCCCGTCACCGAGGTGCAGCTCCACCGCGCCGACGGCATCGTGCAGATCCTGCCCCACACCGACGGCAGCGTTACCGCGAACCGTGGGGCGACCGTCCGCCGCACCTGCACTGTCACCATCCCCGACACATCGTTGCTGCCTCTACGCCCCACCGAGCAACTGTCCATCTACGGTGCCCGTCTGCGGATACTGCGCGGCATCCGCTACCCGGACGGCACCGTCGAGACGGTGCCTTTGGGCCTGTTTCGGGTGGACAGCGTGGAAGGTGACCCGGACTACGGCCCGGTCACCATTTCCGGCAGCGGCCTTGAAGCCGCCATAGCGGACGACCAGTTCCTCACGCCCTACACGACCCGAGGTGGAACAGCCGCTGTTGCCGCCATCACAGGCCTTGTGCAGGGCAGCATCCCGAGCGCAGTCATCGTCAACCGGGCAGCCGATGCCACACTTGGAACGACGACCTGGGATGCACAGAGTGACCGGTGGGCCGCCGTCCAGGCGTGCGCCACAGCCATCGGCGCCGAATGCTACGCCGACGCCGACGGCCAGTTCATCATCGCCGAACTCCCCGACATCGCCACCGCATCGATCGACTGGGCCGTAGACGCAGGCGAACAAGGCGTCCTCATCTCGGCCATCCGAGCCTACAAACGTGACGGCATGTACAACGTGGTCGTCGCGTCCGGCGAGAACACCGAGGACAACATCCCGCCCGTATCCGCGACCGCGCAGGACAACGATCCGACGTCCCCAACATATGTCGGCGGCCCTTTCGGCCGTGTCCCCCGCTTTTACTCGTCCTCGTTGCTCATCTCTAACAATCAGTGCGCCGCAGCAGCAGGCAAAATCCTGATGGACTCGATCAAGCCGTCTGCGACGGTATCCATCGAAGCAGCCCCGAACCCATGCCTTGAGCCCGGCGACATCATCCGCGTCACATACGGATCGGGCGAACGGGAACTACATCAGATCCAGTCACTCACCATCGACTTGGGGCTGGGCAGCACAACCATGGAGACCATCGGCGGCAAGGAGGACGCATGACACCCTCCCGGGCTGAAGCGACGGGCGCCGCCCTCGCGGCCGGATTCGTCCAGGCTGCACGCGCCGCCGGCGCCAGCGACCCACAGGTGCGCGGCGCGGACTGGCAAACGGCTGTTGTCACTGCCGTCGGTGTTGACGGCACCGTCAGTATCGGCAGTATTCGAGCTCGCCGCCTAGACACCTATCAAGGCGCTCAGGTCGGCGACATGATCGCCATTACTCAGAGCGGCGCCGGAAACTGGGTAGCTCTCGGACGACTCGCTGTCACCGAGCCTCTGGTGTCACTCACTCCGATCACCGCCAACGCCGCCACCACAGCGTCCACAACCGAAGTCGCGGTCATCACCTCACCATCCATCACCCTAAAGAACGGACGCGCCTACCGATTCGAGCTCCGCGGCCTGGTCCAGCACGCCACGCTCAACACGACAGACCTCGTCGCCTTCCGGCTGCGTCGCACCAGTACCACCGGTCCGCTGATCCGCAATCTGGGCTCGGTGCCGGTGACCAACCTGACCAGCGGTGCGCGGAATCACGCCGTCAACCTGACACACATCGGCGTCAACACAAGTGGCGCAGACATCGGCGGCCCTGTCCTTGCAACGTACAGCTGGGACGCCGGATCCTCTGTCACTTTCATTTTCGCCGCCTCGACGGCCACTCCAGCAACCCTGACGATCACTGATGCGGGCCCGGCCGCCGCATTCGCCGGCGCTGGCGCCATCACGTAAGGACCGAGCATGCCGATCGATGACGCCTACGGGCAGGGATTCGCATCCTTGGACTATGGCGAGACTCCGGACCTGAAGATCATGGGTGAGGGGCTGCTCCGGATGGCCGGGCAGACCGTGATGCGATTCGCCACGGCCACCGCTCGCAACGCCGCGCTCACCTCGCCTGTGGCGGGGATGGCAACCTGGCTGACCGACGCGGCCCGGCTGGAGATCTACAACGGGTCGGCGTGGGCGATCTGGCCTCCTCGACCCGTCCAGACCGAGCAGGTCTCGGACGCCCCTTACAACGCGATCATGACCACAACTGACTACACGGCAGTGGCCTGGCCGCGGCCCACGTTCATTGCTCCGTCATCAGGGTCAGCGCTCGTCACCATCAGCGGCATCCTGCTGAACACGAACACGGACGCCAGCACCATCTGGGCGGCATGGCGGGCCAGTGGATCAAACGGCTTCGTCTACCAGGATTTGAATACGACCGGCGTCAGCGCGCAGGCCGTCCGTGTGGCGGCGTCACGCACGCGGCTACTGACGGGCATGACTCCTGGGACCACGATCACGATCATCCCTCAGTGGAACATTTCATCCGGCTCCAGCTCCACCGCGTCCACAGTAGGCGGCACCCTGACAGTCCAGCCTGTCGCCTGATCTCTGGCGACGCCCGCACCCACTCCAGCCCCGCGCCGTCGGCCGGGGCTTTCTTCATGCCCGGAGGCACCATGGCCTGGTATCCAGGCGCCACGAAGTACGAGTTGCAGCCCGAGTCCGATAGTCAGCCAGCTATCAAGCCGACCCAGTTCATCGTCCACTCGATCATCGCCCCGTGGACAGCGCGGCGCGTGTACGAGTACTGGCGCGACTCCACCAGCTTGGAGTCCCACTTCGGGATCGGCTACGAGGCGGGCGACGTCGGCCAGTTCATCGGGACCGAGACCCGCGCGGACGCGAACGCCGGGGCAAACCGCAGGGCCGACGGGACCGGCGCCGTGTCGGCCGAGACCGCATCCAACACCGAGGGCACCGACCCGTGGACGGCCGCGCAGGTCGAGGAACTGATCGACCTGGGTGTCTGGCTGCACCGCACCCACGACATCCCGCTGCGGATCTGCCGCACCCACGACGACAAGGGATTCGGCTACCACTCGATGTTCCCGCAGTGGTCGACATCCGGTACGGCCTGCCCCGGCAAGGCCCGAATCCAGCAGTTCAAGACGGTCGTGTTCCCGGGCATCGTCGCCCGCGCCACCGGCCAGACCACCGAGGAGGACGACATGCCCATCACGGACGCGGATGCCGAGAAGATCGCGAAGCGGGTGCTGACCCTCGACGGGGTCATCGTCAACCCGGTCTCCGGAACCAACAACACACACATCGCGCTGGCCACCGCCGCGCGCAACATCGAGATCGTGACGCGCCGCACCGAGGTCCAGGTCACCGGCCTCACCGCGGCAGTCAAGGCGCTGGCCGGGCAGGTCGGCGCAGACACCGCCACCGTGGTTGCCGCCGTACAGAAGGCGATCGCCGAGGCGGTCGTCAAGGTCGACGTCGACATCACCGGGGCATCGTGAGCTACGGCCGCGACACCCCGCCAACCGACTGGCCCGGCATGGAGATGACCGACATCACTCGGCTGACGGACGAAATCTACTTCGGCTGGGTGGCTGACCAGGCCACCCCCGTGTTCTGGCACTGGTGCGCAGCCCTGGCAGACGTGCCCGAAGAGCACACCGTGTCGGGCCGCTGGGTAGCCGCAGGGACGAGCGCACACAGCGTCCTGACCCGGGAGCCCCTGCACCTCGAACCGTCCCTGCTCTGGTCCTGCTGCAAGCTGCACGGCTTTGTACGCAGCGGCCAGTGGACCCAAGCTTGATCACTCTGCAACCACCCCTAAAGCGATCACCTACCAGCAGAAGGACACCACCGTGAAGATCTTCGGCCGTGAACCCGCGCTGCTCCTCGGCTTCGCAGCGGCGTTCCTCCAACTCCTCACCGCCTTCGGCCTGAACGTCAGCGACACCCAGCAGACCCTCATCACGACCTTCCTCGCGTGCATCGTGGCCGTCGCCACCGCGATAGTCCTCAAGTCGGGGGCACTCGGCGCCACGATCATGCAGCTCGCGCAGGCTGGCCTCGCACTGTTCGTCGGCTTCGGCCTCGACTGGTCCGCAGACACGCAAGGCAAGGTGATGGCCGCACTGTCGGCTGCTCTCGCCATGTGGACCCGCACCCAGGCGACCGCGCCCGTCCCGGCCGTGCGGCTGGAACAGTCGAGCCCGGTCAAGCCCGCGTCGCCTTCGGGCGTGTAGATGCGGTGCCGTGCGCTGCGGCGGATCCGAACGCACCTTGGCCGCCGCGGCGTCTTCCTCCTCATCATCGGGGTCGGGGAGAGCGCATGGGGTGCCGGAATCGTCGTCGACCCCCCTTCCACGGCAGGCCTCAGTCTCCTCACCGACCGCTGCCCGCTCGGCACGTGGGCCTGGCTGTGGATTGCGGCCGGCACTGTGGCCGGAGTCACCGCGTTCCTGAAAGTCGGCCGCGACTGGGCTGGCTTCGCCGCGGCCTTCGCCCCTCCCACCGTGTGGGCCCTGGCCTACGCTGCTGCTGCCATCAGCGGCGACTACTCCCGCGGCGGGTTCGTCGCAGTCTGGTACCTGACGATCGTTGGGATCATCATGTGGGCGGCCGGAGTCCCCGAGTATTCGGTTCCTCCGACTCCGCGCCGCCCAAGGAAAGAGGGCTCGTGAACATTGGCGAGTGGGCGGCAATCGTCGGCTCGGCAGGCAGCGTCCTCGGCGGCGGCGGGTTCTTCATGGCCCGCGCGACTGTGCGGGCCGCGCAGGCGACCGCCGCCGCGAACCGGGCGGCAGCCATGGCGCAAGCGGCACCCGCCCAACAGGCCGCAAACCTGGCAGTCCTGGAAGCCACGGTGAAGCGCGTCGATGAGGAGAACGGCTCTCTGCGAGGCCGGGTGCTCCGGTGCGAGACGCTCATCAAGGCGTTCTCGTGGACGGTCGACGAGTTGTACCGCTGGTCGCGGGCGCCGGTTGGGGACCCTCCGGGCCCGCATCCTCTGGTGGACGAGTACAACCGAACTGGAGTGTGACGACGATGCCCCTGGAGCCTGCGACGCCGCCGGTAGATGACACGGCTGCCGACACGGGAACGCTGGTGGAGATGGGCCTGGTGGACGAACCGCCTGTCCCGCCAGACGAATCTGCGCCCCAGCCGCCTGAAGAGCCTGAATGACGACGCCCCCGCCGCCCATCACGGGCGGCGGGGGCACTCTCGCGTCTGAACGATTTACCCCCAGCCGTCGAGGAAGTCGCCGTTCAACTGCGCGGAGCAGATGTTGTAGCCGCCCTGCGCCTGCCCCGTCTTCGTCTCCCCGTCGATCGTCACCGAGCAGTGAATGTCCCCGCCGCCCTGCAACTGCGCGGTCACCTGGTAGTACAGCGCATCGTCCTTGACCTCCAGAGTTTTGGTCACGGGCAGCCGGCCGCCCTGGAGGTTGGTGCCGTCGCTCCCGTAGGTGACGTCGACACCTGACGGCGCCGATCCCCACACCTTGAACACGGCCTGGCCTTCCGGCGCTTCTTCCGGCTTGTCTTCCTTCGGCTTGGCCGCGGCCTTGGGCGTCGCGGTCTTGGTAACGGTGACGGTCAGCGTCGGCTTGGCCTCGTCCGCTGCGGGGTTGTCGGCTTGCGGCGTCTCGGTGACGGTGACCGTCGGCGCGGGCTTCGCGCTCGCCGCAGCCTCAGTCTCGCCGCTGCCGGAGGTGCCGATGCCAACGCCGACGAAGAACAGGAGCGCTGCGGCAGGGATCACGATGCGCTTCCGTGCCCACTTGGGCCGGGACGGCTGTGCTGGTGGCGGCCCCCACTGCGGCTGGGTTGGCATCGACGGCGGCTGGTTGTACGACATGGTCCCCCCTGGGCATGGTTCGTGGAGGGATGACCGTAGCGGCCACGAAAGGCCCAGCGTGCGATGAGTGAGCTAGGGGTGACAGAGTTGTGACCAAAGAGTGGAGAGCTACCTTGTTTTCGCTGTTCCCGCCCTGCTGGAGCTGTCTAGCCACGGGACCTGACCGCAGGTGAACCAGGCCGCCCCAGCCGACACGCAGCAACCGTGGCCTTTGTCTCCGGTGCGGCAAGGGTGGCCATTTTTTGTCATGCCTGCGGGCTGAACGGCGGATTTTCGAGTCGCCGGGCGATGACCCACTTCTGGTCTCCGCGTCGACAGGTCAACACGAGTCGGATCGAATTGCCTCCGTTCTCCCCCTGCCACGTGCCCTGGCTCTTGCCCTCCATCCAAGGGGCAGGCCTGGTGCGCTGCATCGCCAGAGGGCGACCGGCGCCCACTTCAAGCGGGAACGCTTCTGGTCCACGCCCATGTTCGTCTGTGCCGTTGATGTACGGGGAGAACCGGAAGGGCCCCCAGACGAAGGCGTCGACATCGTCCTGCGTTAGGCCTCCGCTGGGGTGGAGGACGATGTGGTCCATGTCGTCGTTCCCAACGGTGATCACTACTTCGTCAAGGTGGTGCAGTGCGTCGGGGCCGTTGAGGTGGACGTTGAGCAAGGCTTGGTTGTGGCCAGTCTCGGTCAAAGCGAGGTCGAACTGCGGCGTGAGGTCGGCATGCCACCCGCCGTAGAGGCCGCCGCCGATCGCGACGGAGGCTGGCACCCAGGTCACGGCGATACCGGCGGACCAGTAACGGCCCGACTCGCTTATCATTCGCTCTCCTTCGGTTCGGTGGTGCGGCGGACCCCACTCGCGGGAGCGGCGGGCGGTGGTGATCAGCTCTGGGTCGGGGCGCCGCCGGCACCGACGCCCCAGGCTGCGGCGCGGTCGGCTTCCAGCTCCTGCGGGTCCCGGCTGTCCATGTAGGCGATGAACTCGTCGGCGGTACGGGACGTGTGGGTGAACCCGATCGCAGCGAGCTGCTGGCCTCTGGTCGCGTCCGAGGCGGTTGCCTGGAACGCCTTGTCCCGAATACCGCTCGCTGTCCGGTCGACCCACTCCGCGGCGACGTCGCGCAGCCACAGTCCCCAGTCGCCTCCGTAGTTGGCGATGTGCCAGGGGTAGACCTGCACGTCGCCCTCGAAGAACAGGGCGCCGTTCTGGGTGACCTGCAAACGGATCGTCTGCGCTTCGGTCATTCTCAGCCTTCCTTCTTCTCGTGGTACTTGCGGGTGTGGTTGCGGATGCTGGCGGGTGCCCCGGTGTACTCGCAGTACGGGCAGACGATCCAGTTGCCGTCATCGACAGCTGCCTGCATCACCGAACGGTCCAGCTCGGGGCCGAAGTCGTGCTCGTTGAGGAGTCGCGCGACGGACCCTTCGTATCGGGCGGCGACGAGTGCCGCTTCGGCGACCTTGTCGTGGCCCTGGGAGAAGAACTTCCCAAGACCGACCTCGTTGCCGCAGCCACACCAGCAGTTGCCGGTCGGGATGAGGCGGGGCTTGTTGCTGTTCGTCATGACTTCAAGGTAGCAACCCAAGAGTGCACGTCAAGACTTCATGTCAAGAACTACGTCGATGGGCGTAGGGGCTGGACGCGCGCGACAGGCGCGACTCCGTGGACGGCGCGACGGGGGATCTAGCGCATAACGTCGGCTGAAGCGCCAGGGCTTCGCGCGTGGTCTAACCCTCGATAACCTGACTTATAGAAGGTCAGAAACGGTACAATGAAGCATGCCTGACGACCTGCCGCAGTTCCTCCGCGACCGCCTCGACGAGGACTATGAGGCGGCGCGGCGCACGCTCGGAACCAACGTCATGGCGCGCGTCCTGCGCGGTCAGCCTGCGCCCCGCTGGGTGCCCAGCCCGGAAGGAGACGCCGGAATCTGGGACACCGACGGCACTCCGCGCGTGAAGTTCGTGTGGGCACGGGAGCGTGACCACATCGTCCGCCATGACCCGGCCCGCGTCCTCGCCGATGTCGAAGCCAAGCGGCAGATCGTGGATGCCTCCGCTGCCCGTTGCCCGGTCGGCTGCCGAGTCGAGCACTCGTACAGCGGCTCGTGCATGCTGCGATCGGTCGGCCCGGCGTGGGAGGCGGACGGTGAACGATGGGTGCACGGCGAGAACGGCGAACCCACCCGCCCGCGTCATACCGCCGAGTGGACGTTGCGCCTGCTCGCCCTGCCCTACGACGGCCACCCCGACTACCGGCAGGAGTGGAAGCCGTGACCGAAGTCGAACCGCGCCCAGTCGAGACGACCGTCCCGCTCGACCCGAACACGGCCCTCTCCCCGGCCGCCCTCGACCGCCTCGACCGGTCCGTGCCCGAGAACACCAAGACCGCCTATCGCAGGCAGGCCCGGGACTTCATCGCCTGGTGTGAGGAGCGTGGCCGCGACGCCCTGCCCGCCAGCGCGCAGACTCTCGCCGACTACGTCAGCCACCTCTGCGACCTCGACCAGGCGCCATCCACCATCGAGCAGGCCATCGCCACCATCCGCGTCGCCCATCGCGAAGCCGGGCACGACGGCAAACCCGACACCCGTGCTGCCCTCCGCATTCTCAAGACGCACAAGCGGGATCGGGCCGAAGCCGGAAAGCGCAAGCGCAAGGCGCCACCCGTCACCCTCGACGTCCTCCGCGCCATGGTCGAGGTCGCTGGCCCGACCACGCTCGCCGGACGCCGCGACCGTGTCCTGGTCGTCCTCGGGTTCGCCATGATGGCCCGCCGCTCCGAACTCGCCGCCCTCCGCATCGAAGACGTCACCTTCACCGACGACGGGCTCACCATCCTGATCCGCTCCAGCAAGACCGACCAAGAGGCAGAGGGCGCCGAGGTCAACATCCCGCACGGCGTCCACCCCGACACCGACCCCGTCCGCGTCACCCGCGCCTGGCTCGACGCCCTCGACGCCACAGAAGGCCCGCTGCTCCGCGCTATCAACCGTTGGGACCAACTCCAGCCCGGAGGCATGTCCGGCGCCGCCATCAACGAACGCGTCCGCAAGCTCGCCATCGAAGCAGGTGTCCCCAACGCCGTCACCTTCACCGCCCACGGCCTCCGGGCGGGCGGCCCCACAGAAGCGGCCAAGGCGGGGCAGCCCGTCAGCTTCATCGCCGACCACGGCCGATGGTCCAAGACCTCGCCGCAGGTGCTGGAGTACATCCGGCCTGTCGACAAGTGGCGCGACAATCCGATGCGAGGGATCGGCCTGTGACCATGACCGCGCAGGAAGCGCTGGAGGAAGTGCGACGCCGGGACGCAGTAGAGCGGGAATGGTTGAGTACCACGACCGAGGGGCGCCCCACCTTTGCCGAGGCCGAAATCCTCGACCGGCGGGGAATCCCGTCCTGTCATGTCTGGCGAGTCCCTGCGGGGGAAGTGCCGCCTCACCTGTCCGCCATACAAGCTCTTCGCCAGTGGCAGGCCAGGGCGTGCGCCATGTGCAGCGCCCGCAGAGGGCGTCTACTCGTGGATCACTGCCACCAGACGGGGCGGGTTCGCGGACTGCTGTGCACCAGCTGCAACACGGCCGAAGGAATGGGGCGAGGAGGTTCATTCGCCGCGTACCGAGCACGGCCGCCTGCGGTCATGCTCGGGCTGGAGGAGCAGTACGGATCGGCATGGGACGGCTTCGGCGCCTGACCGCCCGTGCCGGACTGACCCTGCGCCCACCTCGCCCCCCGTCGAGGCGGGCGCCCGCCTGTCAGGCTTCTGGGCTGAGGTGTTCGCCAGGCTTGACTGCCGCAACGCGCACTCTGGTGCAGCCGGCGGCTTCGAGTTGCTGTCTGCGGTGCTCGGCGCTGGCCTTGTCGTAGCTGACGGCGGCGGCACGGGATATGCCGTCGAGGTCAGTCCAGGTGAGCCCGTAGCTCTGCAGTGTGGTCATCATGCGACCCATCATTGCTGCTGGCACTGACAATGCCCCGTGCCGACCGGAGGCGCGCCCAGTCCGGCTCGACCGCAGGCAGCCTGCGACACTGGATCCGGCCCTTGCTGTCACCCCCGGCGCCGAGTGCCACCTCTGAGGGAGGATTCCGTGACCTATCGCGCGTACCCGAATCCTGACCGTGCGCTTCGACAGGTTGAACGTGGACGCCCGCCCGTGCCGCCTCGCGAGCCTTCCGAGTTTGAGCTGCACATGGCCGCGCAAGCAAGAGTGGCTCTTGCCGCAGCAGGTGCGTTGCTCAGGCCGATCGCGGAGGACTTGGTCCGCAGGCCTATCGTGCCCCGCCCGTAGACTTAGCTCTATCAACCCCCGGGCCGCGGCCCACGACAAGGGGATTGCTTCCCGCCCCCGTACCGGAGTGATGCCCGGTACGGGGGCGGAGCTGCGTCAGCCCTCGCCCGCGTCGGCTTCGCGGGCGGCTTTCTTGACGGCCATCTCCAGCTCGTACCGGTTCACCCCAGTCGTTGCAGCAGCGTGCTCCACGATCGCCTTCTGCACAACGGCCGCCGCCTCCACCCACGGCCGCCAGCCCTCCGGGGTGTAGCCCTCCCGCGTCGCTTCCCGCTGGGCTGCATTCGCCGCGCGCTGGAGTCTGAGCAGGTCGTCGGGGATCTCGATATTCGCCACGGGCGGATGCTACGCGGCCTCCGCCCGCTCCTCACCCACCGCCGCCGCCCACTCCACCAGCAGCAGCCGATACCGCTCCTGCTCCACCGGCGACAGCGTGCTGTCCGCCGCGGCCCACAGGTCACGGATCTCCGCGTTCACCACGGCGGCAGGGCGCACAGAAGCAGGGCGAGGGGTCGACGGCATGCGGACAGACTATCGACAAGGACTGACAATCACCCGGTAGTTGGACGGAAGGTCACGAAGCTGCCCTTGTTCGGCAGCGTCACCACCAGCCCGCGGTCGCGCAGCTCCTGCACCGCCCGCCGGATCGTGTTCGGCGCCACCCCGTATTCGGAGCCCATCGCCCGCTCGTTCGGCAGCCGCGCCCCATACGGCAGCCGGCCTGCCCGGATCTCCTGCTCGACCCGGTTGGCGACCTGCACATACACGTACTCGAAGGGCTCGGAACTCATATTCGGAACGTAAGGCTGCCTCACGCCGTCGGCATCCGCAGGTGGCGCCATGCGGCCACCTGCGGCGGCATATAGCGGTAGCGTCTGAGCAGCAGAAACCCCCGCAGCCGATGGCACGGCCCGGGGGTACGGACGACGCTAGCTAGACGGAGCATCGACATGACGGATCCTATCGACGCAGGCACGCCCGAGCCCGCCGAACAGGCAGCCATCGAACCGACGCCGGCTGAACGGCAGCGGAGAACCCGCTACGCGGCGTTCCTGGACCACGTCACCGGATGCCGCCAGTGCTCCGCCGGGGTCAGTCACTGCGCCCGCGGTGGGGAACTCCGGCTGACATGGAAAGCGGCGCTGCGCGAATCGCCCCCCGGATGATTCACACCGGGTGTGCGACATGCGCGCGGATGGGTGGACGCCGCACCCTTTTGCTCGGGCCTGGGATGAGCTTTACTCGAAAGTCATCCGCAACCGGACGGGTTTGGTCCGGCGGGCGGTACGGGGGATGCGAGGAGGTCCGTTGTGCGCACGCCAAGCGCATGGGCAATGCGTGACAGATGGCTCAGCTTGATCTCCCAGTTACCCGATTCAATGCGCTGAAGCGTTGACCGGTCGACGCCGGCCAGTTCCGCCAGTTTCTCCTGTGTGAGATCCCTGTCAATGCGCCACCCCTTAACGCTACGGGCGGCGGCACGGCGGTCGGAGAGGATCCAGGGATGGTCAGAGGCTGGCACTCGACAAACGCTCTGACGAAGATGATCATAAGTCAGCAGCAGTTCTGCTGCTTTTTGTGATCAAGGCGAGTCCGTGGAGCCGTGGCTGCGGCAAGCGTTTCTCTGCTCGCGTGATGACCACCGCCTGCCCCTGTCGAGCACCCCCGACGGGGCAGGCGGTCTATGTGCATCTTCTGGACAGCCGCCGAGTGATGCGTGCTGGGGCTCGGCGGCCTTGAGCGGCCAGGGCGGGGCGCGGGCGAATCACCCCTCCAGGTGACAGCCTCGCCCTGGTCTTCGGTTTCAGGCTGGGAGAGTGGGAGGCGAATGGGAGATGAGCAAGGTGATCAGGCTCGAATCGCCTCTGACTTCCTCTAGGAAGCTCTAGGTTCCGCAGTGCCTCTGGATGGGGCGCCCAGACCCGTCAGCCCGCCGATTCGCCCGCGTGGGGGCTCAGGGTGTCCGTGCCGATCAGTACGAACAGGGCGATGCCGAGCAGTATCCGGTAGATCACGAACGGCATGAAGCTCTTGGTCGTAATGAACTTCATGAACCAGGCGATAACGGCATATCCCACCACGAACGCGATGATCGTGGCGAAGATCGTGGGGCCCCAGGACACATGGCCGTTGCTCGCGTCCTTCAGTTCGAAGGCGCCGGAGGCGAGGACCGCGGGGATCGCGAGCAGGAACGAGTAGCGCGCCGCCGCCTCGCGGGTGTACCCCATCAGCAGACCACCGCTGATCGTCGCGCCCGAGCGGGAGACACCCGGGACCAGTGCCATCGCCTGGCAGATACCGAAGATCAGACCGTCCCTCACCCCCAGCTCCTTGAGGGACTTGCGCTCCTTGATCGCCCGGTGCTTGCCGCCGGTCTCGTCACGCGCCGCCAGTCGGTCCGCGACACCGAGGACGATGCCCATCACGATCAGTGTGACGGCGATCAGCCGCAGATCACGGAACGGTCCCTCGATCTGGTCCTTGAAGGTGACTCCGAGCACCCCGATCGGGATCGAGCCGACGATGACCAGCCACCCCATCTGGGCGTCGTGGTCGCCGCGCATCGCCTTGTTCGTCAGCGAGCGGAACCACGCGGAAACGATACGGGCGATGTCCTTGCGGAAGTAGATCAGGACGGCGGCCTCGGTACCGATCTGCGTGATCGCGGTGAATGCCGCGCCCGGGTCGTGCCAGCCCGCGAACGCCGCCGTCAGCCGCAGATGCGCGCTGGAGGAGATGGGCAGGAACTCGGTCAGTCCCTGGACAAGCCCGAGGACGAAAGATTCGAACCAAGACATGGGGTACTACGCCATCCAAGAGAGGATCATGCACTGGCCGGCGGAGCCGCGGGCACAGTGGCGGACTGAGAGCTGACGGTCGATGCGCGGTTAGATCATATGGATGGGCAGGTTGTCCTACTCACGTGGTCCTACGTCTCGCGCCTGCTCGTCACTACGGGCGTGGCGTCGTTGAGGCCGATGGCATGGCGATCAGCGACCATTGATCAGCGATCACATACCGGGTTGGGGCAGCCTAGCGTCTGAAGATGACGACACGGCTGGCGGCCCCCTGCCATCGGCGGGCGGCGACCCCGTCATCGACGGGCCGGGTCCCGTGTCACCGGCGGTCGGCCGCGCTTCTTGCCAGACGTGCTCACATAGGGCATTTCCGTGCGGTGAATGTCCTACACATGGCTTATCGCGGAGAGGGATAGCTCACAGGCACGCGCTCTGCTGCTCGTTCGGCGTGCTGTCCTAATATCTGGGCATGACGGTCCTGCCTGACGACGGGCTTTCCCTGGCCGCCGAGTTTCCCGACGCGACCCGCGAGCACTGGCAGAGCCTGGTGGCAGGCGTTCTGCGTAAATCGGGCCGTGATGTCTCGGGGCCGGCCGCCGAGGAGGCACTTGCCACGACGCTTCAGGACGGGCTCATCACCCGTCCGCTCTACACCGCGGAGGACGCGCCCGGCGACGGCTCGTCAGGTTTCGCGGGCTCCTCGGGTTCCCTCGGCTCTGCCGGGGCCGCCGGCTATCCGGGTTTCGCGCCGTTCACCCGGGGCGGCCGGCCCGAGGGCGGTGCCGTCTCCGGCTGGGACGTACGGCAGCGTCATACGCGTCCCGATCCCGCGCAGGCCAATGAAGCCGTGCTCGCCGACCTGGAGAACGGCGTCACCTCCCTGTGGCTGGGGGTCGGCGCCACCGGAGTCCCGGTGAGCGGTCTGGCCGCCGCCCTCACGGGTGTGTATCTCGACCTGGCTCCCGTCGCCCTCGACGCGGGCGACGCGTTCGGGCCCGCCGCACGGGAGTTGCTCCGGCTCTACGACGAGCGCGGGGTGGCGCGTCATCAGGCGCGCGGCACCCTCGGCGCCGACCCCGTCGCGCTGCTCGCCCGTACCGGACGGGAGACGGACGGCCACACCGAGGAGGCCGTGGCGCTCGCCGCGCTCTGCGACCGTGAGTACCCCGGTCTGCGCGCCATCTCCGTCGACGCGCTGCCGTACCACGAGGCCGGTGCCTCGGACGCCCAGGAGCTGGGCTGTTCGCTCGCCACCGGGGTCGGCTGGCTGCGCGAGCTCACCGCCGCCGGACTCTCCGTCGAAGCCGCGTGCGGGCAGCTCGAATTCCGTTACGCGGCCACCGCCGACCAGTTCCTCACGATTTCCAAACTCCGTGCCGCGCGCAGGCTCTGGGCCCGGGTGGCCGAGGTCTGCGGCGCCCCCGCCGCCGGGGCGCAGCGCCAGCACGCGGTGACCTCCCCGGTGATGATGACCCGGCGCGATCCCTGGGTGAACATGCTGCGTACCACCATTGCTTCACTGGCGGCCGGGATGGGCGGCGCCGACGCCGTGACCGTACTGCCGTTCGACCATTCCCTCGGGCTCTCGGACGCCTTCTCCCGCAGGATCGCGCGCAACACCTCGACGATCCTGCTGGAGGAGTCGCATCTCGGACGGGTCATCGATCCGGCGGGCGGCTCCTGGTACGTGGAACGGCTCACCGACGATCTCGCCCACGCGGCCTGGGCGTGGTTCCAGGAGATCGAGCGCGCGGGCGGTCAACGCGCCGCCCTGCGCGGCGGACTGATCGAGGAGCGGCTCTCCGGCACCTGGCGGGAGCGCTCCGCCAAGCTCGCACGGCGGCGTGAACCCATCACCGGGGTCAGCGAGTTCCCGCAGCTCTCGCAGCCTTCGGTGGAGCGGGACCCGGCGCCCGAACCTCCCGGTGGCGGACTGCCCGTCGTCCGCCGCGACGAGGCGTACGAGGCGCTCCGCGCCCGCTCCGACGCGCATCTCGCCGCCACCGGCGCCCGGCCCCGGATCTTTCTGGCGGCTCTCGGACCGGCCGCCGCGCACACGGCACGGGCCACCTTCGCCGCCAGCCTCTTCCAGGCCGGCGGGATCGAACCGGTCCATGAGCCGGTGTCGGTCGACGCGGACACCGCCGCCGACGCCTTCACCCGCAGCGGAGCGTCCGTCGCCTGCCTCTGCTCCAGCGACGCGCTCTACACCGAACAGGCCGCGCCCGTCGCCGCGGCGCTCAAGTCCGCCGGCGCGTCGCGGGTCTTCCTCGCCGGCCGGCCCGGCGAGCACCGTGAGACATATCTGGAGGCCGGGGTCGACGAGTTCGTCGTCGCGGGCGGCGACGCGGTCGCCGTCCTGACCTCCGTCCTCGACCGGATGGGAGTGGCGTGATGGGGATCCCCGACTTCGCCGGCATCGGCTTCACCGACAGCGGACCGGTCCCCGGTGACACCGCCGGTGTGACCGAGGACCAGTGGCGTACGGCCGTCAAGGAGCGGACCGGCCGCGCCGACGGCGAACTCGTCTGGGAGACCCCCGAGGGCATCGCCGTCAAACCGCTCTACACCGAGCGGGACACGGCGGGCCTGGACTTCCTCGGCACCTACCCGGGCATCGCGCCGTATCTGCGCGGCCCGTACCCCACGATGTACGTCAACCAGCCCTGGACGATCCGGCAGTACGCGGGGTTCTCCACCGCCGAGGAGTCCAACGCCTTCTACCGGCGCAATCTCGCCGCCGGGCAGAAGGGCCTGTCCGTCGCCTTCGACCTGCCGACCCACCGCGGCTACGACAGCGACCATCCACGGGTGACCGGCGATGTCGGTATGGCGGGCGTGGCCATCGACTCCATCTACGACATGCGGCAGCTCTTCGACGGCATCCCGCTGGACCGGATGAGCGTGTCGATGACGATGAACGGCGCCGTGCTGCCCGTACTCGCCCTCTACATCGTGGCCGCCGAGGAACAGGGTGTACCGCCGGAGAAGCTGGCCGGGACCATCCAGAACGACATCCTCAAGGAGTTCATGGTCCGCAACACCTATATCTATCCGCCGAAGCCGTCGATGCGGATCATCTCCGACATCTTCGCGTACACCTCGCGGAAGATGCCGCGCTACAACTCCATCTCCATCTCCGGCTATCACATCCAGGAAGCCGGCGCGACGGCCGATCTGGAGCTGGCCTACACCCTCGCGGACGGGGTGGAGTATCTGCGCGCCGGAATCGGGGCGGGGCTCGACGTGGACGCGTTCGCGCCGCGGCTCTCCTTCTTCTGGGCCATCGGCATGAACTTCTTCATGGAGATCGCCAAACTGCGGGCGGCCCGGCTGCTGTGGGCCAAGCTCGTCAAGAAATTCGACCCCCAGAACGCCAAGTCGCTCTCCCTGCGCACCCATTCGCAGACCTCCGGCTGGTCGCTCACCGCGCAGGACGTCTTCAACAACGTCACCCGCACCTGTGTGGAGGCGATGGCCGCCACCCAGGGACACACCCAGTCGCTGCACACGAACGCGCTGGACGAGGCGCTGGCCCTGCCCACCGACTTCTCGGCCCGGATCGCCCGCAACACCCAGCTGCTGCTCCAGCAGGAGTCGGGCACATGCCGGGTGACCGACCCCTGGGGCGGCAGCGCGTACGTCGAGAGACTGACGTACGACCTGGCGCGGCGCGCCTGGCGGCACATCGAGGAGGTCGAGGCGGCGGGCGGTATGGCCCAGGCCATCGACGCCGGAATCCCCAAACTCCGTGTGGAGGAGGCCGCCGCCCGTACCCAGGCGCGGATCGACTCGGGGCGCCAGCCGGTCATCGGCGTCAACAAGTACCGGGTGGAGACGGACGAGAAGATCGACGTCCTCAAGGTCGACAACTCGGCGGTGCGGACCCAGCAGATCGAGAAGCTGCGCCGGCTGCGCGCCGAGCGCGACGAGAACGCCTGCCAGGACGCGCTGCGCGCGCTCAGCGCGGCGGCGCGGGCGGGTGGCGGCGGTGGCGCCGGCGGCGCGGGCACGGCAGGCGGCGCCGGCGACGGCCTGGACGGGAATCTGCTGGCACTCGCGGTGAACGCGGCCCGTGCGATGGCCACCGTCGGCGAGATCTCGGACGCCCTGGAGAAGGTGTACGGGCGCCACTCGGGCCAGATCCGTACGATCTCCGGTGTGTACCGGAACGAGGCAGGCACCTCCCCGGCCGTCGAGCACACCCGTGCCGTGGTCGAGGACTTCGAACGGGCCGAGGGGCGCCGTCCGCGCATCCTGGTGGCCAAGATGGGGCAGGACGGGCATGACCGCGGCCAGAAGGTGATCGCGACGGCCTTCGCGGACCTGGGCTTCGACGTCGATGTCGGCCCGCTGTTCCAGACGCCGGGCGAGGTCGCGCGGCAGGCGGTCGAGGCGGACGTCCATATCGTCGGTGTCTCCTCGCTGGCGGCCGGGCATCTCACGCTCGTACCGGCGCTGCGCGAGCAGCTCGCGGCCGAGGGCCGGGAGGACATCATGATCGTCGTCGGCGGGGTGATCCCGCCGCAGGACATCGAGGAACTGCGCCGGGCCGGCGCCGCGGCGGTCTTCCCGCCGGGCACGGTGATCCCGGACGCGGCACGGGATCTGCTGAGCGCGCTGAGGGCGGCGCTGGGGCATGACGCCCTCTCCGGGGGAACGGATGACGGGTCCGCCCCGTCCGCGGGGTCCGCCCCGTCCGCGGGGTCCGCCGGGTCCTTCTCCGGCGGCGCGGGTGACGGAACCGCCGTCTCCGGCCCTGAGCGGTGAGCGCGTGGCACCACGGATCGACATCGACAGTTACGCCAAGGGTGTGCTGGGCGGCTCCCGTTCGTACATCGCCCGTGCGGTCACCCTGGTCGAGTCCACCAGGCCCGACCACCGCGGGCTGGCCCAGAAGCTTCTGACCGAGCTGCTGCCGCACTCGGGGAAGGCGCGCAGGATCGGGATCAGCGGTGTGCCCGGCGTCGGGAAATCCACCTTCATCGACGCGCTCGGGACGCTGCTCACGGGCCTCGGCCACCGGGTCGCGGTGCTCGCCGTCGACCCGTCCTCCACCAGGACGGGCGGCTCCATCCTGGGCGACAAGACCCGGATGGAGCGGCTGGCGGTGGACCCGGCGGCGTTCGTACGCCCGTCGCCCACGGCGGGCACACTGGGGGGCGTCGCCAAGGCGACCCGGGAGACCATCATCGTGATGGAGGCCGCGGGGTACGACGTGGTCCTGGTGGAGACCGTGGGCGTCGGCCAGTCGGAGACGACCGTGGCCAATATGGTCGACTCC
Source organism: Streptomyces sp. NPDC055025 (assembly GCF_053608565.1). Taxonomy (NCBI): domain Bacteria; kingdom Bacillati; phylum Actinomycetota; class Actinomycetes; order Kitasatosporales; family Streptomycetaceae; genus Streptomyces; species Streptomyces sp. NPDC055025. Next base: position 13,614 of record NZ_JBSGVS010000017.1, on the reverse strand, counting down.
TTCCTGCTGCTCAGCCTCGCGCGAACCGGCGACCAGCTCCAGGGCATCAAGAAGGGCGTGCTGGAACTGGCGGACGTCATCGCCGTCAACAAGGCCGACGGCCCGCACGAACGCGACGCGCGCTCCGCCGCGCGTGAACTCGCCGGCGCGCTGCGGCTGATGCACCCGGCGGACGCGGCATGGACACCACCCGTGCTCAGTTGCAGCGCGGGGGAGGGCACGGGCCTGGACGCGGTGTGGGAGCGGCTGGAACAGCACCGCGCGGTCCTCGGCGCGGACGGCCGGCTGGCCAGGAAGCGCAGCGATCAGCAGGTCGACTGGACCTGGTCGATGGTCCGGGACCACCTCCTGGACCGGCTGCGGGAGCATCCGGGGGTACGGGAGCTGACACCGGCGCTGGAACAGGGCGTACGGGAGGGGACGCTGACGGCGACGCTGGCGGCGGAACGGATCATCGAGGCGCTGCGCCTCCCGGTGTAGTGCCTCCCGGCGGGGGCTGGTGCGGGGGGCCTGGTGCGGGGCGGTGCGCGCCAGCGGTCCGGGGCGGTGCGCGCCCGAGGCGCGGGTGCGGTGCGGGCGCGGGGTTTAACCGGATGCGCGGTGGGGGGCCGGCGATTAGCCTCCGGGCATGAGCTGGCTGCCCGCTGATTTCGTCCATCCCGTCCGTGTCGCGCTTCCCGGCGGCTACCATCTGCGTCCGATATCGGGCGCGGACACCGACCTCGACTACCCGGCCGTGATGGGTTCGCGCGAGCGTCTCTGGTCGATCTTCGGGAAGGCGTGGGGCTGGCCGCCGGCGACCATGACCTACGAGGAGGACCGGGCCGACCTGGTGCGCCACGAGGTCGAGATCGCGGCGCACAAGTCCTTCAACTACGCGCTGTTCGACGACGCGGGCACCGCTCTCCTCGGCTGTGTGTACATCGACCCGCCGGAGAAGACCGGTGCCGACGCCGAGATCTCGTGGTGGGTCGTGGACGACCGGGTCGGCACCCCGCTGGAGGCCGACCTGGACGGACTCGTGCCACGCTGGATCGCCGGGACCTGGCCCTTCGAACGGCCGCGCTACCTCGGACGCGATCTCTCCTGGCAGGACTGGCTCGCCCTGCCGGATGCCTCTCCTGACGCTGTCCGACCGTCACCCGGCGGCCACTGAAGCGGGACCGGCGCGGATCAGGAGGCCGCGGGGAGCCGCCCGTAGAACTCGCTCGGGTCCGCGGCCAGCGACGCCTTGACGTGTGCGCTCCAGTCGCCGACGACGACCTCGACCTCGCGCGCCTCCACACCGTCCAGAGCCGCGCGCGCGACATCGGCGGGGTCGAGCAGGGGCCCGTCGTAGTCGACGCCCGCCATGATCTCGGTGTCCGCCGCGCCCAGGATCACACCGGTCACCAGGGTGTTCTGACCGGCGAGTTCGAGGCGGACGCCATTGGTCAGGCTCCACTCGGCCGACTTCGCGACGCTGTAGGCGTTGTTCCCGTCGTACGAGAACCACGACGCGGCGGACAGCACGTTCACGATCGCTCCCCCGCCGTTGGCGGCCAGCACCGGGGCGAAGGCGCGCACCATGTCGAGAGTGCCCCAGAAGTGCGTGTCCAGCTCCAGGCGGATGGTGTCGACATCACCGGTGACAAGGTTCGTGCCGGTGGCGATGCCCGCGTTGTTGATCAGCAGATCGACGTCCTGGGCGGCCGCGGCCGCCGCCTTGACCGACACGGGATCGGTGATGTCGAGCCGGAGCACCTCCACGCCCGGAACGCCGACGCTCTCGGGACGCCGCGCCGTCGCGTAGACCTTCGCGCCCCGCTTCAGCAGCTCCTCGGCGAGATGACGGCCGATGCCACGGTTCGCGCCGGTCACCAGCGCGGTCGAGCCGGAAATTCGCATGCCCTGTTCCTCCATCCGATCACCGGCCCCGACGGGCCGGTACGCCATCGAACGTACGGGGGAGAGGGGAGCACGGGCGATACCTGAAAGGGGCGCGAACATATCCGTCTGTAGCACGCTCGCCGGACCGCCGACACCAATGGGCACCACGGAGAATGGACGTGGAACAGGGAGCGGTCTACGGTCACCCTCATGGACCTCCTCTCCGACGTACTGGCGGTGACCGGCGTCCGCGGCACTCTGGGAGCCAGGATCGAGGCCGCCGAGGAATGGGGCGTCCGGTGGAGCGGCATCCGCGGCGCGGCCTTCTACGCCGTCACCGCGGGCACCGCCTGGCTCGGACTGCCCGGCCGGCCGCCGTTCCAGCTCATGCCGGGAGATGTCGTGCTCCTGCCGAACGGAGCCGAGCACACACTCAGCAGCGCTCCGGACACCGAGATCCGGGCATGCGACTGCGAGGCGGCGGCCCAGGCCAAGGCCGAGGCGGGAGTGCTGCGCTTCGGCTCCGGGGAGGTCCGGACGCATGTCCTGGGGGCTTCCTACGAGTACGACCCGGCCGTCTCCCTCCAGATCCTGACCCTGCTCCCGGAGGTCGTCCACCTCCGCGCGGACAACAGCGGCAGCGGCCTGGACGACACCGTCCGGCTGCTCGCCCGGGAACTCGTCCACACCCAGGTCGCGACCGCCGTCGTCCTCAACCGCCTGGTGGACGTCCTCCTCGTCCAGCTCCTGCGGGTCCTGCTCACCAGAAAGGCGGACGAACTGCGCGGGACATGGCTGGGAGTGCTCGGCGATCCGCTCGTGAGCGTCGCCATGACGAAACTCCACCACGACCCCGCGCGGGCCTGGACCGTGGACAGCCTCGCGGCCGAGCTGGCCGTGTCACGCACCACCCTCTCGCGGCGTTTCCTCAGCGTGGCGGGCGAGACCCCCGGCGGCTATCTCACGCGATGGCGCATGGATCTGGCCGCGGTGCGGCTCAGGGACAGCGACGAACCGCTGGAGGCCATCGCCCGCTCCGTCGGCTACACCTCGGTGTACGCCTTCAGCCGTGCCTTCCGGCGCGCCCGCTCCCAGGCTCCCGGCCAGTACCGGATCGCATCGCGCGCCACGGACCCGCGGCGCGCCCCGGCCGCCGCCCCCGTATGAGCGCTCGGTGAGCGCTCAGCGGCCGGGACCTCAGCGGCCGGGACCTCAGTGTCCGGGACCGGAGGTCAGGACCATACGGAAGCGGGCCTTGCCCGCGAGCATCCTGTCCAGCGCCGGGCCGGCCTCGGTGAGCGGTACTTCCTCGGTCATGGGCCGGACGCCGGTGAGGGCGGCGAAGCGCAGGGTCTCCTCGACCTCGCGCGAGGTGCCGGAGGCATGTCCGTACACCTTGCGGGTGCCGGTGATCAACTGGTTCGTGCCGATCCGGAGCGGCTCCCGCTGAAGCGCGACGACGATCAGTTCGCCCCGGTGGTCCAGCCCGGCCAGGGTGTCGGTCGCCGCTTCGCTGTTGGTCGCGGTGGTGAGGACCACCTTGGCCCCGCCGAGGGCCCGCAGCTCCGCCGCGACGTCCTGGGACCGGTTGTCGATGTAGTGACGCGCCCCCAGTTCACGGGCGAGCGGCTCCTTGTCCTCCCCGCGTGCGATGGCGACGGTCTCGAATCCCATCTTGTCCGCGAACTGCACGCCGAGATGGCCGAGTCCGCCGATGCCGAGGATGGCGACGACATCACCGGGGCGCGCGGCACTGCGGCTGAGCGCGTTGCACACGGTGACACCGGCGCAGCCCATCGGCGCGCTGTCGACGAAGCTGAAGCCGTCCGGGATACGGGCCAGGGCCGAGGCCGGCACCACGACCGTGTCGGCGTAGCCGCCGGGATAGGCCAGACCCGGGGTCTGAAGGGTGGCGCAGTTGATGGCGTCACCGTCACGACACGCCGTGCAGTGCCCGCAGTTGCCGCCGAACCAGCCGACGGCGACGCGCTGCCCCGGCTCGAACTCCTCGACACCGTCGCCGACGGCGTCGATCCGTCCGGCGATCTCATGGCCCGGGACCAGGGGGAACGACGCCCCGGGGAACCCGCCGTCGATCATCATGGAATCGGTGTGGCAGACGCCGCAGGCCTCGACGGCCACCCGCACATGGCCGGGGCCGGGCTCGCGGAACTCCTTCTCGACGAGGTGTGGAGCCGCACCGGGCCGGTCGACCTGCATGGCGCGGTAGGTACGGGTCTTGGTGCTGGTCATCGCTGGCTCCCATGACGTCTGGGGATGTCCATGCGCGGGCCGGCGGTCCGCCGGCCGCTCCGCGCGCCCGTAGGCGCCGCCCATGGGCGTGTACCGGTCACTCCAGTCTCCGTCCCGGCGGCTCCCGCCGCATTCCAGGACGGGAGCCGCGTCCTGGGGCGGGAGCCGCGTTCCAGGACGGGGCCGTGTCCCGGGGCGGGGCCCGCCGCTCTCCGGCGGGGTCGCGCCGTGAAAGGCTGGACGCCGTGTCCGAGGAGGGCCTCGGACGTGTGCGTATGCGAGAGGGGACACCGTATGGATCACCAGGAGCTCGGCCGGCGGTTCGCGACGCTGACCACCGCCCATGTCGCGGACGCCTGTATCCGCGCCCGGGTCCCGGTGCGCTGTGCGCCGCCGTCCGTACGGGCTGTCGTCCCGGGCGGCCGGGTGGCGGGCCGGGTGTGTCCCGCCCGTCACGCCGGCAGTGTCGACATCTTTCTGGAGGCGTTCGAACAGGCCGCGCCCGGTGATGTGCTGGTGGTCGACAACGGCGGACGCACCGACGAGGCGTGTGTCGGCGATCTCGTGGTGCTGGAGGCCGGGGCCGCGGGGCTGGCGGGTGTGGTGATCTGGGGGCTGCACCGCGACACCGCCGACATCCGCGAGATCGGGCTGCCGGTCTTCAGCACGGGAGCGACCCCGACCGGCCCTCAGCGCCTCGACCCCCGTCCCGACGGCGCGGTGGAGTCCGCCACCGTGGGGGAGTGGACGGTGGGGCGCGAGGATCTGGTCCTGGGCGACGACGACGGTGTGCTCTTCGTACCGGCCGACCGTGCCGAGGACCTTCTGACGCTCGCGGAGACCATCCGTGACACCGAGCGGCGCCAGGCCGAGCGCATCCGTTCCGGTGAGTCCCTGCGCGGCCAGGTACGGTTCGACGCCTATCTCGCCGCCCGTCGGCGGACGCCTTCCCTGACCTTCCGCGACCATCTGCGGGCCGTGGGCGGAGCCATCGAGGAGTGACACCGGCGGCCAGGGAGGCCCAGGCCCCAGGGCCCCCGGGTGTCCCGCCGGGGCTGGCGGCGCGTGCCACTCCGCCCCCACCGGGCCCGTGCCAGCCGCCCCGGCCGGCACCGGGCCTCAGCCGATGCTGAAAGCTCCCTCCGGCGGCCGGGGCGAGGGCACCGCCCCGCTGTCCCGTACCACCGTCGCGGCCCCGGTGAACCGCCGTAGCGACGCGCCGTGTTCGACCCGGGCGGGAAAGGCGTCGGACGCGGTACGGCGGGCCAGCGCGGCCGTGTCGATGGGCTCCTGCGAGGCGACCAGCACGGCGTTGCCGAAACGCCGGCCGCGGAGCACGCCCGGCTCCGCGATCAGGGCCAGCTCCGCGAAGACCGCCGCGAAGGTGGCCAGTTGGGAGCGGAGGAAGTCGAAGGGCGCGCCGTCCGCGAGATTGGCGGCGTAGACCCCGTCCGCCCTGAGCACCCGCGCGGCTTCCCGCGCGTACTCGACGGAGGTGATGTGCGCGGGCACCCGGGAGCCGCCGAACACATCCGCGATCAGTACATCCGCCGAGCGCGCGGGCGCGGCTTCGAGCCAGTGCCGGGCATCCGCGCCCCGTACGGTGATCCCGCTGCCGTCCGGCAGGGGCAGCCGCTCCGCGACCAGCGCCAGCAGCCCCGCGTCGGCCTCCACCACACACTGCGCCGAGCCCGGCCGGGTCGCGGCCACATAGCGGGGCAGTGTGCAGCCACCGCCGCCGAGATGGAGCACCGTGAGCGGCTCGCCGTCCCCGGCGGCGCAGTCGACGACATGGGCGAGACGCCGTACGTACTCGAACTCCAGATGCGCCGGGTCGTCCAGATCGACATACGACTGGGGCGCTCCGTCGACCGTCAGCAGCCAGGCCCGCTCCCGGTCCACATCGGGCAGCAGCTTCGCGGTGCCGCGGTCCACGGCGCGGATGACGGGGATCGGCTCGTTCACCGTCCCATTGTGCGCCGTGCGCGCGTACGGTCCCGCGCCCGCCTCCCCGGAGCGGGGAGACGGACGCGGGAGGAGAGACGGACACGGGAGGGGACGGACACGGGACCCATGGACCCGGAGGTCCGCCGGACTCGTCAGAGCAGCGAGGTGACCGTGCCGGCGCCGACCGTACGGCCGCCCTCACGGATCGCGAAACCGAGCCCCGGCTCCAGCGGTACGTCCCGGCCCAGCTCCACGGTCAGCGTGACCGTGTCCCCGGGGCGCGCGACCCCCCTCTCGCCGAGGTCGATGTCGCCGACCACGTCCGCCGTACGGATGTAGAACTGCGGCCGGTACCCGCTGCCGACCGCGGTGGTACGGCCGCCCTCGCGCGCCGAGAGCACATACACCCGCGCGGTGAAGCGCCTGCTCGGTACGAGACTGCCCGGCGCCGCCACCACATGGCCTCGGCGCACCGCGTCACGCGGCATCCCCCGCAGCAGCAGCGCGACATTGTCCCCGGCCTCGGCGGACTCCATCGGCTTGCCGAAGGTCTCCAGACCGGTGACCACCGTCTCCACACCGGCGCCCAGCACCTCCACCCGGTCACCCACGCGCACCGTGCCGCGCTCGACGGCGCCGGTGACCACCGTGCCGCGCCCGGTGATGGTGAGCACGTTCTCCACCGGGAGCAGGAACGGCGCGTCCGTGTACCGGACCGGCATCGGCACATAGGTGTCGACGGCGTCGAGCAGCGCCTCCACGGCCGCGGTCCAGCGCGGGTCCCCCTCCAGGGCGCGCAGCCCCGACACCCGGATGACGGGCGCCGCGTCGCCGCCGTAGCCGTGCTCGGTGAGCAGCTCGCGCACCTCCAGCTCGACCAGGTCGCTCAGCTCGTCGTCGCCCGCGTCGGCCTTGTTGAGGGCGACGACGATGTGGTTGACACCGACCTGGCGGGCGAGCAGCACATGCTCGGCGGTCTGCGGCATGATCCCGTCGAGCGCGGAGACGACGAGGATCGCCCCGTCGAGCTGGGCGGCGCCGGTCACCATGTTCTTGATGTAGTCGGCGTGGCCCGGCATGTCCACATGGGCGTAGTGCCGGGTGTCCGTCTCGTACTCGACGTGCGAGATGTTGATGGTGATCCCCCGGGCGGCCTCCTCCGGCGCCCGGTCGATCCGGTCGAACGGTACGAAGGTGCCGGTCCCGCGGTCGCTGAGGACCTTGGTGATGGCCGCGGTCAGTGTGGTCTTGCCGTGGTCGACGTGGCCCATGGTGCCGATGTTCAGATGCGGCTTGGTGCGCACGTATGCCGTCTTGGGCATGGTTCCTTCCAGGAACTCGAAGCGTGAGAGGGACCCCCGGGCCTTGCCGACCCTCCCCCTGCGGGGTCCGCCGGACGATCCGGGAAGGGTCAGCTTCGGGCGCCGCCGACGGGCGCCGCGAGGAAGGGGAACGCGGCAGCCTTCGGCGCGTCCGCGACTGCGGACGGCGCTGCGAGGAAGGCGTACCGGAACATGTCGCCGATCCTCGCCCACGGCAGCCGCCGCGTCGAATGGTTTTCCCTCCGCGGCCGGTTGACCCGACGGGCGGCCGTCGGCGCGGGCGGCCCTCAGCGCGGGCGGCCGTCAGAAGTGCCGCCGTCAGAAGTGCTTCAGGGCCTCGCGTACCGACAGCGGGGACAGCCGGTCCCTCGACCCCTCGACGAATTGCCGCACCGCCGCCGGGTCCGTCTTCGCGTACTCCCGCAGACACCAGCCGATCGCCTTGCGGATGAAGAAGTCGGGATGGCCGGCGCGGCGCAGGCAGTAGTCGAAGAGCCGCGCGGTGTCGGTGCCGCCCTTGTAAGCGAGCTGGTGCAGCAGGGCCGTACGCGCGACCCAGAGATTGTCGTCGTCGATCCACCGGTCCATGTCGGCCTTCAGCGCGGGATCGGCCGCCACCAGCGCGCCCGCGACATGAGCGGCGAGCGGATCGATGGTGTCCCACCAGGGGACGGTGCCGACGAGATGCCGTACGACGGGCAGGAACCCGGACGAGCAGCGCCCGCTGTACCGGCGCAGATAGTCCACGGCGAAGTACTGGTACTCCCGCTCGGGCAGCTCCCAGCAGCGCAGGGCGATCGCCGCGCAGTCCGTCTCGTCGGGGCGCGCGGTGCCCTCCAGGACCGTACGGGCCAGTGCCCGGCAGCGCGGCGCGGGAATGCCGAGGAAGGGCGCGATCCCCTTCATGTACGCGAAGGACTTCTCCGCGCGCACCGGATCGGCCGCCGTGGGGTACACGGTGGTGAGCCTCTCCAGCACGGTGTCGGACAGCGCGCTGTCCGGTACGGCCGGCTTCCGGGTGACCACTGACGTCATAAGGGCACCCTACGGGCCACCTCTGACACCCGTGCTGACACCCGTGCCGGGACCTGCGCGTTCTCCGGACGTTCCCCCGGAGCCGTCCGTTCTGTTGTGCCCGCTGGGGGGTGACCGCCATCTCGCGCCCGGCGACCGGTCATCTTCGTCGGCTACGCTCGCCGGGTGCTCGCCCCCGTACCCCGGTCCTCGCCAAGCTTCGCGCTCCGTTGCTACCGGGCGCTTCTCTCGCCCTGGGCGCGATTCTCCCTACTCGTGGCCCTGCTGGGCGCGTCGGCCGTCATGGTGCTGCTGTACGAGCCGCAGAAGCTGCTCGCCGACGGCTGGCCGCCGCATGTCAGCGGCGGTATCGCCGTGGTGCTGTTCACCGTGGCGTACGGGCTGTGCGCGACGGCGTTCGTACCGCGCCCGCTGCTCAACATCGCCTCCGGCGCGCTTCTCGGCTCCTATCTCGGGCTGGCCGCCGCGCTCGCGGGGACGGTGCTGAGCGCCGCGCTCTCCTTCGGACTCGGCCGCTTCCTCGGGCAGGAGGCGCTGCGCCCGCTGCTGCGGGGCCGCTGGCTGAAGGCGGCCGACCGGCTGCTCAGCGCCCACGGCTTCCGGTCGATGCTGGCGATCCGGCTCTTCCCCGGGGTGCCGTTCGCCCCGAGCAACTACTGCGCGGCCGTCTCGCATATGCGGTGGACGCCGTTCCTGCTCGCGACGCTCATCGGCTCGATCCCCAACAACGCGGCCTATGTGGTGGCGGGGAGCCGGGCCGCCTCGCCGACGTCACCGGTGTTCCTGATCGCCATGGGCTTCATCGTGCTCTCCGGTCTGGTCGCGGCGGTGGTCGCCTGGCGCAAGCGCCACCACCTCCGCCGCTGACCCCCGCCGCCCCATGCCCGCGCCCGCGCCCGCGCCCGCGCGCCGTGCCCGTGCCGGATCTGCCCCTACGAGACCGGAGCCGAGGCCCCGCCACCGGGCGCTTCGTCGCCGAGTCCGAGGTCGCCGCCCGGCGGCGGCGTGAAGAACCGCGCCACATCGGCCTCGGTGACCTCCGCCAGTTCCCTCGGTGACCACCGCGGTCTGCGGTCCTTGTCGACGACCTGCGCGCGGATGCCCTCCAGCAGATCGGGGGTGGCCAGCGCGGCGCAGGAGGTCCGGTACTCCTGGTCGAGCACCCGCTCCAGCGTCGGCAGCCGGCGGGCCCTGCGCATCGCTTCGAGGGTTGCCTTGAGCGCGGTGGGCGACCGGGTCAGGATCGTCTCGGCGGCCTCCTTCGCCGCGGGCAGGCCGACGGCGAGCAGCCGCTCGACGATCTCCTCCACCGTGCCGGCCGCGTAACAGGCGTCGATCCACTCGCGGTCCGCGGCGAGCCGTCCCTCGGGCGCGGCCGTACCGTACCGACGTACCGTCCCGATGACGTCCGCCGCCTCGCGTACCGCGGGTCCGGCCAGTGCGGCGCGCAGTGCGGCGAGCCGCTCCGAGGGTACGAAGTGGTCCGCGAGCCCGCAGAGCAGCGCGTCCGCCGCGCCCACCGCCGCGCCGGTCAGGGCGAGATGCGTGCCGAGCTCACCCGGCGCGCGGGAGAGCAGATAGGTGCCGCCCACATCGGGGACCAGACCGATCGCGGTCTCGGGCATGGCGACCGAGGACCGTTCGGTGACGATCCGCGGACCGCCGTGCGCCGAGACACCGACACCGCCGCCCATCACGATGCCGTCCATCAGCGCGACATAGGGCTTGGGGAAGCGGGCGATACGGGCGTTGAGCCGGTACTCGTCGCGCCAGAAGGCGGGCGAGGCGGAGCCTCCCGCGCGCACATCCTCATGGACCGCGCGGATGTCGCCGCCGGCGCACAGCCCGCGCTCGCCCGCGCCCGAGAGCAGGACCGCCGTGACGCTTTCGTCGTCCTCCCACTCCGCGAGGGCCTCGGAGATCCGCAGGACCATGGGGTGGGTGAGGGCGTTGAGAGCGCGGGGGCGGTTGAGTGTGATGTGGGCGGTGCGACCCGCCCGGCCGAGCAGTACCGGTTCGTCGTCGTGGACCATGCCGCCCAGTATCCGGCACGCCCGGAGCCGGCGGACGACCGCCTTGCGGGGCACGGCACTTGGGGCGGTCCGGCCCGGCGGGTGCGGGTCAGCCCGGACTGCGGGCCGAATCGGCCGCTCCGGTGACCGAGGACCGATCGGCGGCGACCTTCGTGGTGCGGCGGGTCAGCCGGCGTACGTCGGGGACGGCCAGGACCGCGGCCGTCAGCAGGACGATCAGCGCCGAGCAGCCCCAGAGCGCCGCGCTCCGCCCGAAGACGCTCTCCGCCGGTCCCGCGAGCGCCGTGGCCAGCGGGACCATACCGATCGAGCCCAGCCAGTCGTAGGCCGAGACGCGCGAGAGCTTCTCCTCGGGAATCTCCTGATGCAGAGCCGTCATCCAGGACACACCGAAGACCTCGACGGAGACGCCCGTCAGGAACATCACCGCCGCCAGTCCCGCGGCGGACAGCGGCACCGCGAGCCCGGCCGACGGAAGCGCGAGCGGAAAGACGCAGAGCGTGCCCGCGAGCAGCAGTCTGCACGGTCGCCAGCGCATCATCAGCAGCGCGCCGCCGACGGTGCCCGCGCCGAAGGCGGCGAGCGCGAGGCCCCAGGGGCCGGGGCCGCCCAGCTCGTCCCTGGCGACCAGCGGCCCGTACACCGCCTCGGCCGCGACGACGACCGCGTTGACCACGGCGAACTGTACGACGATGCTCCAGAGCCAGGGTCTTCCGCTGAACTCCCGCCAGCCGTCGCGCAGATCGGCGAGCATCCCGCCACCGGGCTCACGCGCCGGGACATGGCTGACATCGATGAAGGCACGCAGCGATCCCGCCACCAGGAACGCGGCGGCGTCGATGGCGAGGACCCAGCCGGGCCCGAACGCCGCGATCAGCGCGCCGCCCAGGGCCGCGCCGCCGATTCCCGCGCCGTGCATCGCCATCCGGTAGAGGGCGAAGGCACGGCCCGCGTGCTCACCGCTGACGCTGGACATCAGCATGCCCTCGGAGGCCGGGCCGAAGAAGGCATGACCGGTACCGCCCAGACCGGCCAGCACCATCATCTGCCACAGCCGTGGCTCACCGGCGAGTACGAGCGCCGCGAAGGACGCCTGCGAGACGCAGTTGAGCGCGTTGGCCGCGACCATCACCCGGTGCCGGGGCAGCCGGTCGGCGAGCGCGCCGCCGATGAGCAGGAAGAGGACGAGCGGAACCGTACGGGCCGCGGCCACCAGGCCGACATCGCCCGCGTCACCGCCCGACTCCAGCACCGCGAACGCCGAGGCCACCAGCGCGCCCTGGCTGCCCAGATTGGTGACGACCGCCGCGGCGGTCAGCAGCGTGTAGTTGCGGCCCGCCCACGCGGGACGGCGGCCGGGACGCCGGGCAGGGCGCCGGAAGGCACGGCGGGCGGAACGGCGGGCGGCACGGGGGTCCGCGTCGGCGGGAGGGTTCATCCGGGGCCCGTCCCCGACTCGGCGCCCGAGCGCCGGTCGGTCACGACGAGGAGCCCGTCAGCCGTACGGTGCTCATGATCTGCTTGATCGTCGCGTCCGGGATCTCGTCCGGCACGCCCTTGTTGGCGTAGAGCACCCAGGTCGCGTAGTCGCCCTTGGCGTTGGTGAAGGTGAAGGCGATCGACTTGCCGTCGGTGTCGCACTTGTTCTTTTTGGTCACACCCGAGGTGGCGGCCGTCGCGTAGTGCCCCTTGAGCCCGGACGTGGTGGTGTACGGCTGGGCGTCGGTGACCTTCACCTTCTCCTTGACCTTGTCCTCCGGCTCCTGCTGGGCGTACGCGGCCCAGGCCCAGCTTCCCGCCTCGTTCTTCGCGGCGGTCGCCGTGTCCTTGGCGCCCGCGCCGCCCTTGGTGCCGGTGCCGCCGAGGCCGCTGTCCTCCGGCTTCCCGTTCTTGTCGGTGTCCTGCGAGCACCACTTGGACTTGTAGAAGGCGGGTGCGGAGAAGGAGATGACGGGCATGCCGTCGTTCTTCTTGTGGTCCTCGAAGCCGGATATGACGCCGGTGCCCGCGACCTCCCAGTCGGCGGGGACGTCGAACCGTGTTCCGTGCTTCGGGTTGGTGACGACCTTCCAGCCCTCGATCTGCGGCTTGCTCTCCTCGCCGGCCCGGGGGTTGTCGCTCGGCGCGTCCGCGCTCGGCTCCGCGGGCCCGGAGGCGGACGCCGAGGCCTTGGGATCGTCGGCGGCCTTGTCGGCCGTTCCGTCGTCCTTGTTCATCACGAAGAACGCGGTGCCCGCGGCGGCGACCACCACGACCGCGGCGGCGACCACGGCGATGACCGTCGTGCTCCTCTTGTCCGGCGAGGGTCCGGGCGGACCGGGCGGTCCGGGCTGTCCCTGCTGCTCGGGCATGACGTACTGCGGGGTGGTCGGCTGCTGGTACGGGTTGGGCTGCTGGTACCCCTGCTGCGGATACCCCTGCTGCTGTCCCGGCTGCTGGTAGGGGTTCGGCTGCTGGTACCCGGGCTGCTGATAGGGATTCGGCTGCTGGTATCCGGGCTGCTGGTACGGATTGGGCTGCTGGTCCTGCGGGTTCTGCTCGCCCCCGGGCGGCTGCTGTCCTGGCCACATGGCGAGTAACCATAGAGGGGTCGTCCCACCGCTGCCACGTCCGCCCCGTCAGGGGATGGCCAAGCTCCTCTACTCGTGGGTAACATCGCGTTCCATGAGCGCTGAGCAGATGTCCGTCGGCGAGATGCTCGCCGCCACGGTCCCCATGGCCGGGACCCTGGGACTGGAATTCCTGGAGACCACCCCGGAGCGTGCCGTCGTCCGGCTGCCCGACCGGCCCGCGTATCACAACCATGTCGGCGGACCGCACGCCGGCGCGATGTTCACCCTGGGCGAGTCCGCCAGTGGCGCGATCGTGCTCGCCGCCTTCGGAAACCAGCTCGAAAGGGCGGTTCCGCTCGCTGTCAAGGCGGAAATCGGCTACAAGAAACTCGCCATGGGGACCGTCACCGCCACCGCGGCCCTGGGCCGCCCCGTGGCCGAGGTCGTCGCCGAACTGGACGCGGGGGAGCGTCCTGAATTCCCGGTGACCGTCTCCCTGACGCGAGCGGACGGCGCGGTGACAGGTGAGATGACGGTCGTCTGGACCCTCCGCCCGCACTCCTGACCGACCCCGGCCACCGGGTAGGCTGCCCGGCGTGCGCC
>NZ_JBSGVS010000016.1:0-135172 GCF_053608565.1 Streptomyces sp. NPDC055025 | reverse complement strand
GCCGAAGCCCCCTCCCGTCCGGCGAGGGGGCTTCGGCGTATCCGGCCGCCACGCACGTCCGGCGTGGTTCCGGCCAGGCTGGAGTTCACTTTGGGCCAGCTAGCCGGAATCGTGGTTCCTGGGCTTCCGGGCGGGGGAGTGCTTTCGGCGGTTCGGTTGGCCATGTCCCTGGGGGAGGGCTGTTGGAGGCGGATGCGCCAAGTCAAGGCGCCGGTTGACGGGTTCCCGCAGATGGAGGGGCGAGAGGAGCCTGGCACCAGGGCTTGAAGCGCTGAACATGAATGACGGCCTTCGGCTTGCCTCCGGTCCTTATAGCTTTCCCTGTGAGCCTGTCACCTCACCGGTCCGGCACCCGTCAACACCGGGTCGCCACCGCACGTCATTGTCCGCATGGTGTGAAACGTCGAGATAGGGAGTCCTCATCGTGCCACCGTCGCTGCACTACGACATCGTCACCGATCCGACATCGCTTCAGGCTTCACAGCCTGGGGTGCCGTCCACGGGGGCGGTATACCTGATCATCTCCAACCACGACGCGGCGATGGTGAGCGTGCGCTCCATCGAAGTGCAGATACCTGTCGGCGACAATGCCGGTCACCTAACTCCCCACCCCGAGTTGATCAAACGAAGTTTCGAAGTGCATCCCCCCGTTTCCAACACGCCTGTGCAGCTCACATGGGACGGGGTGAAGAGCTTCCGGCTGGAAACCTCCCCGAAAACGGCGTACTTATTCGATCCCGGCGAAACCATTGTCCTGAAACTGGAAAATATAGCCGTTTCCGCCGAGGGAGGATTGGCCCTCCTGACGATAACGGAGATTTCCAAGCCTCCTGGCGTGCAGGGAAATTTTGCGCCGCACACGCTTATGCTCGGGCTGGTCAAGGAAACACCGAAGGCACCGCGCAACTTCCGCCCGGACAAGGACATGGTGGACGTTAGCGCGAATGGCAGCGCCACCCTCATGTGGGACGGGCCCAACAATATCGACTACTGGATCGTCTCTCCGGACGCGCAACCGGTGAAATTCTCCGCGGCGCCCGCAGGAACTCCGGTAGCCCAGACGCCTTTCACGCACAAGGTGCAGCCCACCCGGGGAACGACGTACACCCTCATGGCCGGCACCAGCCCCGGGCAGCCGAACGGACAGGGCTACATTTTCACCACCACGGTCCACGCACGTATTCCGGAATTCGAGAGCGGGGTCCGCACTCCGTGGGCCGAGGGGACCCCGGCCAAGGGCCAGGGGCGCGTCACCTTCACCCCGCAAGGCGTGGACATCAACAAGACGGGTGGCGGGCTGGGAACCGTTACGGCCGACGAGGCCAGACTGACGACAGCCGTGAGGACCAAGCGGGCGCGGGGGCTGGATGACAATGACGGGTGGGTCGAGTTCCCCCCGGACGGCATCAAGGTGGGGCATGGCTCGGCCGGCGACTTGGGAACCGTCAGCGCCAACGGCGTCAACACCATATGGGTGGGGGACCGTAACGGCGGCAAGGGATGGATCGAATTCCCGGACACCGGCGTGAAGGTCTACAAAAGTGCCGGGGACTGGGGAACCGTTACCGCCGGTGAGGCGGACCTGGCCGACCTGTTCACCCGTCGGGCCACGGTACGGGAACGCCTCACCGTCGAGGGCGGGTTGACGGTCAACGGCGTGCTGGAGACGCAGGACGGGCCGCCCCGACTGGTCGTTCACGGCCAGTTGGACGCCGAGGGTGAACTGAAGGCTGCCGGAAACGCCGTTGTCGGTGGTGACCTCTCCGTCAACGGCAAGCTCGAACTGGGTGAGCTGCGCGTTGCCCGCACGGCGGACATCGGTGGTGACCTCTCCGTCAACGGCAGGGTGAATGCCGGGAGTGAGCTGCATACTGCGGGGAAGGCCGTTGTCGGTGGCGACCTCGACGTCAACGGGACGTCCACCCTTTCAGGGATGCTGAACGCCGGCGGAGGGCTGACCGTGAGCTACAACGACGAGTGGGTCCTGAAGGCCAGCCATGACAGGGTGCAGGTCGCGCAAAATCTCTACGTCCAGCATGACTCGGTGTTCACCGGGGTGGTGAACGCCAACGGGCTCCTGTCGGTCCGCAACAGTGACGCCTGGATCATGCACGTCAACGACGACCAGGTGTCGATCCAAGGCAATCTGCGCGTCCACGGGGCGTTCCGCTCCGACGACTGACGGGCAGATCGCGACGGCCGCCCCGCAGACCCACAGGCCCTGCGGGGCGGCCGCGGTCACCCTCTGCATGCCGGGCAAGGTCGCCGACTTCCTCCGCGCGGCCGAACTGGAACCCGCCGAGCGGGCCGCGCCCAACCACGGCGTGACCGTACGGCGCGGCCAGGGCTACGCCCTGCGCGCCGGCGCCCGTGCGCGCGATCCAACACCGGCGGCTCAGTCCGCCATTCGGTCGCGGGCCGGGCCCAGCCGTTCCCCCAGCCCAGGGGAGGTCGATCGCACCCCCGTCACTGGTGCACCAGCACCGGTTTGACCGCGCTTCCGCCGATCGATTCGTCGACGGCGTGGTTGATGTCGGTCAGCGGGTACGAACGTACGAGCTTGTCCAAGGGGAACCGCCCGTCCATGAAGAATTCCAGTAACCGCGGAATCAGGAGCGACGGAACGCTGTCGCCCTGGAGGATGCCCTTCACCGTGCGGCCCAGGAGCTGGACCAGCCCGACGGAAATGTCCTGGCCGGTGCCCGCAGACCCGACGATGCCGGCCGTTCCGCCGACTGCGAGCGCCTCGACGGCAGCGCGCGCGGTCTGCGGGAGGCCCACCGCGTCCAGCGAGAAGTCGACGCCGCCCCGGCTGAGCCGGACCACGGCGGCCGCCACCTCTTCCCGGGCGCCGTCGAGTACGTGGGTGGCGCCAAGTTCGATCGCCAGGTCCAGTCGGTTGGGGTGCAGGTCGACGGCGATGATCTGCGTGCAGCCGGCGATCCTGGCGGCCATCACGGCCGCCAGCCCCACCGGGCCGGCGCCGAACACCGCGAGGCTGCTGCCGGGCGGCGCGGCGAACACGCTGAGCACGGCGCCCGCGCCGGTCTGCAGCCCGCATCCCAGCGGGCCGAGCAGCTCCAGTGGGGCGTCGTCACGGACCTTGACGACGCTGCGCTGGTGGGCCACGACATGGTCGCCGAAGGCGGACTGGCCGAAGAAGTGCCCGTTGATCTCGGCGCCCTCGGTATCCCGATAAGCTGTCGAGCCGTCGGCTCGCCGCCCGCGCAGGTTCAGCGGCAGGAAAGACACGCAGCGCATGGGGTGGCCGGTCAGGCAGGAGCGGCAGGAGCCGCAGCTCATCGGCGCGAGGACCACCCGGTCGCCGGGGGCGATCGAGGTCACCGCGGCGCCGACGGCCTCGATGACGCCGCTGCCCTCATGCCCGAGTACCGCCGGCAGGCCCGGCGGGAGAATTTGGTCCCGGGCGAGTAGATCGGTGTGGCACAGGCCGGTGGCCACCATCCGGACCAGCACCTCGTCTGCTCTGGGCGCCTCCAGGAGCACGTCCTCCACGGAGAACGGCCCCCCTTTGGTACGGGCGACGGCTGCCTTGATGGAACGCATTCCGTACTCCTCCTGGTGGGGCGGTCCGATGTCGTGGAGCGGCCGGTCCGGCATCACTCGCCCGGCCCGTTCGACGCCACGGGTCCGGCCGGTTCGGCGGCCGGGCCCAACCGGGTCTCGCCGCCGACAGGCAGGTCGGCGAACTCGAAACGCGCGATGCCGGTGTCGGCCGCGACGACCCACGCCTGGCCGGTCCGCCCGTCGTGCACCGCCGTGACCATGGCGTCGACCACCAGGTCCGGGGAGGCCACCGCCACGCCGGCGGCCCGCCACGCGGGCAGGCGTTCGGCGATGAGCGGTGTCTCGACCGCGGCCGGACACAGGACGTTGATGGTGATCCCGTCCCCGGCGAGCGCCGGCCCGAGAGATCGGACCAGGCCGACCAGGGCGTGTTTGGACGCGGCGTAGAACACGTCGGGGGACGGGCGAAGGCCGGTGACACTGGCGGTGACGACGATCGATCCCCCGCCACGGGCCCGAAGGGCGGGCAGGGCCGCCTGTACCCCGTACACCACCGAGTCGATGTTGACCGCGAGCAGCCGCTGATAGGCATCGCGGTCGAACGCGTCGCCGATGGAGCCTCCGGCGAGTACTCCGGCGTGGAGCCAGACGACGTCCACACCTCCGAACCGGTCGACCGCGGCGCGTATCAACCGTTGGTTGTCGGCCAGGTCGGACACGTCCACCGGCACGAACAGCGCGCCGGTCTCCTTCGCGACGGCCTCGCCGCGGACCTGGTCGATGTCGGCCAGCACTACATGGCTGCCCTGGTCGGTGAACCGCCGGGCGGCGGCGGAACCGATCCCGCCGCCCCCGCCGGTGATGAGCACTACCTTGTGCGCGAAGGTCGCGGTATCGGTCATCTCCGGTGTCCTGTCCGTAAGTCCGGCCATAGGGGTCCCGTAGCCGGTGTGGCGGTTTCGTGCGTCGGCCAAAACGGCTGTCGTCGCGGCAGAGGGCGCCGCCCCTCACGGACAGGTCGGGCCCGATACGGCGGAACAAGCTCTGGGTCCTGTCCGATCCACCAGGGATGACGGGACAACCCTTAGGAGAGCAAGGTCGAGAAGAACACGATCTTGGCGTCGGCGACCTTGCCCGGATCGACCGGGCGCCACTGCCGGAAGCCGGTCCGGCCGGCGTATTGGCCGCTCACGCCGACCGCCGGGCAGTACAGCCACTCGCCCGACACCAGGTTGCTGAACCGCGCCCAGGCCTCGACGTGCACATCTCCATCCTTGAGCGCGATCTTCTCGGTGATACAGGTCATCAGTTCGTCGTCGGTGTCGCGGCGCGTGACGATCTTGTAGAAGCCCTCCACCATACCGATCGGGGTGCCGGACGGGTCGCGCAGTTCCGACACATAGGTACCGCTCTGGCCGATCTTCGGGTCCTCGAAATCGATGTCGCTGCCGAACTTGACCAGGTGCTCGCTGAGGTTCTCGAACATGTTCGTGACTCCTTCAGTGTCGGTGTCAGGCTTTACGGAAGACGTCCTTGACGAGGATCAGACCGTCGCGCAGCGTGAACAGGTCCACGCCTCGGTCGAGTACGTCCCCGGCGGCGTTACGCAGGCTGAACTCGATGATCTGCCGGTCGTGCAGCACCACGGCCGGCTGGAAGACCAGCTCGATTCCCTGGTCTCCCAACTGCTCGCGCTTCTTGACCAGATCCGTCAGGTACGCGCGGATCTGGTGCCGCCGGTATGTGGTGCCGGGTTCGGGCCCCTCGGCCACGATCCAGGCACCGTCCTCGGCGAAGCAGGCAACCGCCTCGTCGAAGGCGTCCCGCGCGCACGCGTCGAAGAAGACCGCGACGACGCCTTCGCCCACCTTCATCGTCTGCACCGTGTTGTCGGTCATGGATGCCTCATCTCTCCCTGTGTCGAGCAGAATTGGTCAGGACATGCGCATGGGCAGACTCTCCAGACCACGGAACTGGAGGCTGTGCCGCCAGACGAGTCGCTCGGCCGGCACGGCGAGCTCCCAGCGGGGGAACCGGCGCAGCAGCCGGCCGAACAGGATCTCCCCCTCCAGCCGGGCCAGCGGCGCGCCGATGCAGTGGTGGATTCCATGCCCGAAGGACAGGTGCTGGTTCCTGCTCCGGCCGATGTCCAGCCGGCCGGGCTCGTCGAAGACGGAGGGATCCCGGTTGGCGGCGCACAGCGAGACGAAGACGATCTCGTCCGCCGGGATCGCCACGTCGCCGATACGGACCGGGCGGGTGGTGTAGCGGATGGTGGCGAGGTTCAACGGGCTCTCGTACCGCAGGAATTCCTCGACGGCGTTCGCGAGCAGTGCCGGGTCGGCGCGCAGCAGGCTCTGCTGCTCGGGGTGTTGGATCAGCGCGAGCACCCCACTGCTGATCATGTTCGCGGTCGTCTCGTAGCCGGCGTTCATCAACAGGAACAGGGTGGACAGCAGTTCGCCGCCGTCCAACCGGTTGCCGTCGTCCTCGGCCTCGATGAGGGCACTCACCAAGTCGTCGGTGGGAGCCTGGCGCTTGGCGGCCACGACCGACTCCAGATGCGCGTAGGCCAGTCCGATCGCCTCCCGCTTCTCGGCGGCGGTGGACCGGACACTGGTCAGGACGCCGTTCCAGCGGCGAAGGTCCTCGAAGCCCGTCACCGGCACGCCGAGCAGGGCACCGATCACATAGATGGGGAACGCCAGCGCGATCTGTTCCACCAGGTCGAACTCCGCGTCGGGGACGATGCCGTCGACGACTTCGTCGGCCATCCGCTCGATCCACGGCCGCATGCTCTCGACCCGGCGCATGGTGAACGCCTTGGTGACGATGCGGCGCAGCCGGGTGTGGTGCGGGGGGTCGCTGAAGAGCATGCTGCGCGGGTTCTGGCCCACCGAGCCGTCAGGGTGCACCGCGTGCCGCTCGACGATCCGGGGCAGGCCGAGCGCGTCCTTGGACAGTGTCGGGTCGGCGAGGAGCATGCGGACGTCCTCGTGCCGGGTCACCACCCAGGCGTTGACCTCCGAGGCGAGTGTCTTCACCGCGTGCCTGCCGACCGGTGCCTCGGTGCGCAACACGTCGTACGAGGGATAGGGGTTCTGTACGAACATCGGCCCGAACACGATGTCGTCCGCGGTTGATTCGGTGGTCATGTCAGTGATCACTCCCGTCCTGATCCGGACAGCCACGACTCGACGGCACGGCCTGTCGAGGGTCCGGAGTCGCCGATGATGGTCAGATGATCTGCCGGCACGTCGACCGCCTCGTGCCGGGTGGGCCAGGACACCGCGGGGACCGGCCGGCCGGGTGCGGTGCCTGCGAGGGGTTCGGTCGCCCGTACCAGCAGGGTCGGGCTCGACAGCGGGCTCGGGCGCCAGCCACGGAACAGGTCGAAGTGCCGGCCCATGGCGGTCAGACCGGCGTCCGTGGTCAGCTCCACCAGCTCGGTGCGGTCGGCCAGGACGGTGAACAGTGTCGACTCCAGGGCTGCGAGCCCGGCGCTGTCCGGCAGGTGGCTGTCGAGCAGCACCACTGCGGCAGGTGTCGTCCCGTCCTCGGCCAGCGCCTCGGCGACGGCGTGCGCGACCCAGCCGCCCGAGGAGTAGCCCACCAGTACGACCGGCCGGTCGCCGTGGCCCGCACGGACCGCGGCCGCCTGGTGCCGGACGAACTCCTCCAGCGTGCGGGGCAGCGTCTCGCCCGGGGCGTACCCGGACGGAGAGAGCACCGTCAGGTCGCGGCGGTCCCGGAACGCGGTGGCGAACCGGGCGTACTGGTAGGCGTGCGCGGGCGCGACCAACGACGGGAAGCACACCAGGGGCGGCCCGTCCGGGCCGCCCGCGAAGCGCGCGCTTCGCGGTCCGGGAGCTGTCGAGTCCGGCTCGTCCCGCAGGTGCGCGGCGGCGGCGAGCAGTCGCAGACCGTCGTCCGCCCGGCCGACCAGGCTGGCCTGCCTGAAGAGCGTCACCAGCGGGCTCGTCGGCACGTCGGGCGACACCGGCTCGGTGGCGGTCCCGGGCGGCCCGGCGGGCTCCGCCTCGGCGATCCGCCCGGCCAGCAGAGCCCCCACCTCGGTGGCGGTCGGGTGGCCGACGATGTCGGACGGTGCGAGCCGGACACCGGTGACCTCGTGCAGCCGGTTGCGCAGCTCGACCACGCCCAGGGAGTTGAGCCCGAGTTCGGTGAACGTCGCCCCGGGCCGGGGGGACCGGTCGGGGTCGCCGAGCACGGACGTGACGTGGCCCAGCACCACCTCGGTCAGCAGAGCGGTCCGGGCGGCGGGCCGCGCCTCCCGAAGCCTTCGACGCAGTCCTTCGGTCTCGGTCTCGGTCTCGTTCTCGGTCTGGGACTCGTTCTGGGACTCCGTTTCGGTCCAGCCCTGCGCCGGGTCGGTCGGCGGTTCGGCACCGCGCTGGCCGCTTCCCACGGACCTCGTCGCGCGCAGCCAGTAGCTCCGGCCCTGGAAGGGGTAGACAGGCAGGTCGACCCGTCGGCCGCCCTCGCACAACGCGCCCAGGTCCAGAGGCAGTCCGCGCACGTACAGCTGGGCGAGCGCGGTGGTGAGCGAGGCACGCTCCGAGCGGTCGGCTCGCAACAGCGGCACGGCCAGCGAGGCGCCGGGATCAGCGAGGCAGTCCTGGGCCATGGCGGCCAGCACCCCGTCGGGGCCGAGTTCGACGAAGGTACGCGCGCCGCGTTCCTCCAACGTCCGGATGCCGTCGGCGAACCGTACCGGCTGCCGGACGTGCCTCACCCAGTAGTCCGCGCCCGCCACCTCGGCCGGATCCGCCACCGCGCCGGTGAGGTTGGACACCAGGGGAATCCGCGGCGCGTGGTAGGTGATCCGCTCGGCCTCGGCCCGGAACGCCGCCAGCATGGGCGTCATACGGGGCGAGTGGAACGCATGGCTCACCTTGAGCCGCTTGGTGCGGCGGCCCCGGCCGGCCAGCTCGGCGGTGACTTCCCGCACCGCGTCCTCGTCACCCGAGAGCACGATGGCGGCAGGGCCGTTGACGGCCGCGACCGACATACGGTCGGCACGGTCGGCGATGAGCGTCGCCACCTCGTCCGGGCTCGCCTCGACCGCCACCATCGCACCGCCCGACGGCAGTTCCCGCATGAGCCGGGCTCGTGCCGCGACCAGCGCGGTCGCGTCGTCGAGGTCGAACACTCCGGCCACGTGCGCGGCCGCGAGCTCCCCGATCGAGTGCCCGGCCACCAGGTCCGGCACCAGCCCCCATCCCTCGACCAGCCGGAAGAGGGCGACCTCCACGGCGAACAGCGCCGCCTGGGTGTATTCGGTCCGGTCGAGCAGCCCGGCCTCCGCGGATCCGGGGGCGGCGAAGACCACGTCCCGGACCGAGTGCCCGAGGTGTCGCTCCAGCCCCTCGCAGGTGTCGTCGAAGGCTGAGGCGAACCCGTGGAACGACGTGTACAGATCCCGCCCCATCCCCAGCCGCTGGCTGCCCTGTCCGGTGAACAGAAAGGCCACCGCCCCGTCGGCGGCCACCCTGCCGGTGATCACGTTCGATGCCGTCCGGCCCGCCGCGAGGGCGGCGAGGCCCGCGTCGAACCCGGCAAGATCCTCAGCGAGTACGACCGCCCGGTGGGTCAACGCGGCCCGCGTGGCGGCGAGTGACCAGCCGAGGTCGGCGAGGGCGAGGTCCGGGTGCCTGCCGAGGTGGTCGCGCAGGCCGCGAGCCTGCGCACGCAGCGCGTCCACACCACGGGCGGACAACGGCACCGGCAGCGTTCCCGGGCCGGCATCGGCCGGGACCACGACCGGACTGGGCCCGGGTGCCTGCTCGATGATCACGTGCGCGTTGGTTCCGCTGACACCGAAGGAGGACACCCCGGCCCGGCGCGGCCGACCGGTGTCCGGCCACGGCTGCTCCCGGGTGAGCAGGGCCACCGCACCGTCCGACCAGTCCACATGCGGGGACGGCTCGTCCACGTGCAGGGTCCTGGGCAGTACGCCGTGCCGCATCGCCAGCACCATCTTGATCAGCCCGGCGACACCGGCGGCTGCCTGGGTGTGGCCGATGTTCGACTTCACCGAGCCGAGGTGGAGCGGCCGACCCACCGGCCGGTCCTGGCCGTACGTGGCCAGCAGCGCCTGCGCTTCGATCGGATCGCCCAGCCGGGTGCCGGTGCCATGTGCCTCCACCGCGTCGACCTCGCCCGGAGTGAGGCCCGCGTCGGCCAGCGCCTGTCCTATCACCCGCTGCTGGGCGGGCCCGTTCGGCGCGGTCAGGCCATTGCTGGCACCGTCCTGGTTCACCGCGGTCCCACGCAGCACCGCGAGTACCGGGTGGCCGTTTCGGCGTGCGTCGGACAGCCGTTCCAGCACCAGTACGCCGGCGCCCTCGCCCCAGCCCGTGCCGTCCGCGGTCGCGGAGAACGGCTTGCAGCGGCCGTCCTCGGCGAGCCCGCGTTGCCTGCTGAAGTCCACGAACACGCCTGGGCCGGCCATCACGGTCGCCCCGCCGACGATGGCGAGGGAACATTCGTCCTGGCGCAGTGACCGGACGGCGAGGTGCAGCGCCACCAGCGACGAGGAACACGCGGTGTCCACGGTGATCGCCGGGCCGCGCAGGCCCAGAGTGTAGGCGAGCCTGCCGGACAGCACGCTCGCCGCGTTGCCGGTGCCCAGGTAGCCGTCCAGGCCGTCGGGGATGTCCTTGAGGAACGCCAGGTAGTCCTGTCCGTTCGTACCGATGAACACCCCGGTCCGGCTCTCCCGCAGGGACAGCGGGTCCAGGCCCGCTCGTTCCACCGCCCGCCAGGAGATCTCCAGGAGCAGCCGCTGCTGCGGGTCCATCGCCGCCGCCTCGCGCGCGCCGATCCCGAAGAAGGCCGCGTCGAACCGGTCGGGGGCGTCGAGGAACGCTCCGTGGCGGGTGTAGGTGGTGCCCGGCCGGTCCGGGTCGGGGTCGTAGAGGGCGTCCAGGTCCCATCCTCGGTCGGCCGGGAACGTGGACACCGCGTCACGCCCGGCCCGCAGCAGTTCCCAGAAGTCTTCCGGACCGGTCACCCGGCCGGGGAAACGGCAGTCCATCGAGACGATCGCGACGGGGTCCTCCGCGACCGCGGTGCCCGTCACGGACCGGTCCGCCATCTCCGTTGTGCGGTCGCGGAGTCGGGTGCCCAGATAGGCGGCGAGTGCCTGCGGGCTGGGGTGGTCGAACGCGAGTGTGGAAGGCAGGGCGATGCCGAGGGCGGTGCTCAGTGTGTTGCGCAGTTCGACGGCGGTGAGCGAGTCGAGACCGAGTTCCCGGAACGGCCTGTCGAGTGCGAGCGGGCCCGCGTCGTGGCGCAGCGCCTGCGCCGTCTTCGTCGACACCAAGTCCCGCAGTGCCCGGTCCAGTTGGCCGGGTGGCAGGTCGGCGAACCCGCTCACGGGGGCGCCGGGTCCGGTCGCCGGGGTGTCCGTGCCGGATGCCGGGCGGGCCTCGGGCAGTTCGGCGAGCAGCGGCGGCGGGGTTCCCCCGGCGGCCAGTCGCGCCCAGTCGACATCGGCGACCGCGACGGTCGCGGCGCCGGTCTCCACGGCCGCCCGCAGTGCGGTGAGGGCGGGTCCGGCCTCCATGGGTTCCACCCCGAGCCGCACCAGCTTCTGCCGGGCCGCGTCGTCCGTGGCCATCCCGGCCCCGGCCCATGGTCCCCACGCGATCGAGGTGGCCGGCAGCCCGTCCCGTACCCGGCGTTCGGCCAGCGCGTCGAGGAACGCGTTCGCCGCCGCGTAGTTGCCCTGGCCGGCGCTGCCCAGCGTGCCGGCCACGGAGGAGAACAGGACGAACGCCGACAGCTCGGTGCCGAACGTCAGTTCATGCAGGTTCAGCGCGGCGACGGCCTTCGAACGGGCCACTTCCGCGAGCCGCGCGGGGGAGAGCGATTCCAGCACTCCGTCGTCGAGCACTCCCGCCGCGTGCACCACGGCGCTGATCGGGGTGGGCCGATCGGCCAGCAGCGCGGCGAGCGCGTCACGGTCCGCCGCGTCGCAGGCCGCGATGGTCACTTCGGCGCCCAGGGCGGTCAGTTCGGCGGCCAGTTCGGCGGCGCCCGGCGCTTCCTTCCCCCGACGGCCGATGAGCAGCAGGTGCCGCGCGCCCTCCCGGGCGAGCCATCGGGCGACCTGTCCGCCCAGCGCGCCGGTGCCGCCGGTCACGAGGACGGTGCCGTCGGGCCGCCACGCCTGTGCCGGCGGCCCCGGCCGGGAGCGCACCAGTCTGCGGGCGAACGCCGCACCGCGGCGGACGGCAACCTGATCCTCACCCGCCTTGCCGGTGAGGATTTCGGCGAGCCGGGCGCCGGTAGCCTCGTCCACCGTGGTCGGCAGGTCCACCAGGCCGCCCCAGTACCGCGGTTGCTCCAGCCGCGCCACCTGGCCGAGCCCCCATACCGGGGCCTGGGCGAAGCCGCCGAGGCGGTCCTCCGGCACCGCCGGTACGGCGTCCCTCGTCACGGTCCACAGGGGGACACCGAGGCCGAGGTCCGCGACGGCCTGCATCACGGCCAGGGTCCCGGCGAGACCGCGGGTGATCTCAGGGTGCCCGGTGTACGGTCGTTCGTCGATGCCCGCCAGGCACAGGACACCGGCCACGGGGCGGTCCTCGGACCCCGCGTCGCGGATGCGGTCGGCGAGCACGGCCCTGGTGTCCACCGGGACCACGACCGGCTCGACGTGTCCGCGCAGCGCCTCGGCCACATCCGTCACCCACACCTGATCGTGGTCCCCGTCCGGTACGACCAGGACCCAGGTGCCGCCGGAGCCGGCGGCGGGAGCGCCGGGCAGCCGCCGCCAGCGTGTGCGGTACAGCCAGTCGGCCGCCCGCTCGTCGTCCCGGCGGGAGCGGTGCCAGGACGAGAGGGCGGGCAGCGCCCGGCTCAGTGGTACGTCGTCGGTCAACTGCAGCGCGTCGACGAGTCCTTCGAGATCGTCGCGCTCGACCATCCGCCAGAATTCCGTGTCGGGCTGCCGTGCCGGGTCCGTCGGCGCGGCGGCGTCGTCGGCGGACAGCCAGTACCGGTCGGAGCGGAACGCGTACGTCGGCAGGTCCAGCCGCCGGGGGCGGCCGTCGGAGGCGGCCGAGATCACCTCGGCCCAGTCGACGGGGACCCCGGCGGTGAACAGCTCGGCGGCAGCGGCCAGCGCCGCGCCCTGCTCCGGGCGCCCTCGACGCAGCAGCGGCACGGCCACAGGTGAGCGCGTGCGGCCGGTCGCCGGTGACGCGGCCTGCTCAGTGACCATGGCGGACAGCACCCCGTCCGGCCCGGCCTCCAGACAGGTGTCGTACCCGTCCGCGAGCAGCGTGGCGGTCACGTCCGCGAAGCGCACCGGCGCGCAGACCTGGTCCACCCAGTAGGCGGACGAGCCCCACGATTCCTGGTCGCTCCACCGGCCGGTCACGGAGGCGATCCCGGGCAGACCGGGCGGCCGGGTGGACACCTTGGCCAGTACCTCGGCGAATTCGCCGAGCATCGGCCGCATCAGCGGCGAGTGGAAGGCGTGGCTCACCGTGAGCGCCTTGACCCGGCAGCCGGCGGCGCGGGCCGTGCGGCCGATCGCGTCGACCGCGTCGGCCCGGCCGGACACCACCACCGACGACGGGCCGTTGATCGCGGCGATCCCCAACTGCCCCGGCTGCCGCGCCTCTTGCTCGGCCACCCAGGCCAGCACCCGGTCCTGGTCGGCCTGCACGGCGAGCATCGCCCCGCCGGCCGGCAGGTCCTGCATCAGCCGGCCACGGGCCGCCACCACGGCGCAGGCGTCCGGGAGGGACCAGACTCCCGCGACATACGCGGCGGTGAGCTCCCCGATCGAATGGCCCGCCACGGCCCTCGGTGTGACACCCCAGGACTCCGCGAGCCGTACCAGCCCGGCCTGGAGGGCGAACAGCGCCGGCTGGGTCAGCGCGGTCCGGTCCAGCGACCGGCCGTCCTCGGCGGCCCCCTTGAACATCACGTCTCGGAGCGAAACGCCCAGGAGCGGATCGAGTTCGGCGCACACCTCGTCGAGCGCCGCCGCGAACTCCGGGTACGACTCGTACAACTCGGCCCCCATACCCGGCCGTTGCGCGCCCTGGCCGGTGAACAGGAATACGACCCCCCGGCCGGTGTCCGCCGCACCGCCTGGCCGGACCACGGCCGGGGCGGTCTCCCCCGCCGCGACGGCCCGTAACCCGGCGAGCAGTTCGTCCGCGTCGCCGCCCAGCACCACGGCGCGGTCCTCGAACGCGGAGCGGGTCGTGGCCAGCGACCATGCCACGTCCACGGGATCGAAGCCGGGCCGGGCACCGAGGACGTCGGCGAGCCGGCCGGCCTGGACGCGCAGCGCCTCCGGACCGCGCCCCGACACCAGCCACGGCAGCTCGCCACGGGCCACCGCTCCGTCGTCCGGTTCCGCCGGCTCCGGGGCCTGTTCCAGCACCAGATGCGCGTTGGTACCGCTGATCCCGAACGCGGACACCCCCGCCCGCCTGGGCCGGTCCTGGTCCGGCGCCGGCCACGGCACGGGCTCGGTCAGCAGTGACACCGCACCGGCGGACCAGTCCACATGCGGCGACGGTTCGTCCACGTGCAGGGTCCTGGGCAGCACCCCGTTCCGTAGCGCCATGACCATCTTGATCACTCCGGCGACACCGGCCGCCGCCTGGGTGTGCCCCATGTTCGACTTCACCGAGCCGAGATACAGCGGCCGGCCGGCCGGGCGGTCCTGGCCGTAGGTCGCGAGCAGCGCCTCCGCCTCGATCGGATCGCCCAGCCGGGTACCGGTGCCGTGCGCCTCCACCGCGTCCACGTCCCGCGCCGTCAGCCGCGCGTTGGCCAGCGCCTGGCGGATCACCCGGCGCTGGGACGGTCCGTTCGGTGCGGTCAGGCCGTTGCTGGCACCGTCCTGGTTCACCGCGCTGCCGCGCAGCACGGCGAGTACCGGGCGGCCGTTTCGGCGGGCCTCGGAGAGCCGTTCCAGGAGCACCAGGCCGACGCCCTCGGACCAGCTGGTGCCGTCGGCCGCTGCCGCGAACGACTTGCAGCGCCCGTCCGCGGCCAGTCCGCGCTGGCGGGAGAACTCCGTGAACAGTGTCGGCGTGGACATCACCGTGACCCCGCCGGCCATCGCCAGGGAGCACTCCCCCGCCCTCAGCGCCTGCGCCGCCAGGTGTATCGCCACCAGCGACGAGGAGCACGCCGTGTCCACGGTGACCGCGGGTCCGACGAGTCCCATGGTGTACGAGATCCGGCCGGAGACGACGCTGTCGGCGCTGCCGCTGACCAGGTAGCCCTCCACCTCCTTGGGCACCTTGCTGCTGTGCAGCGCGTAGTTCTGGTACATGGCGCCGACGAACACGCCGGTGTCGGTGCCGCGCAGCGTGTGCGGATCGATCCCGGTGCTCTCCGCGACCGTCCACGCCGTCTCCAGCAGCTGGCGCTGCTGGGGGTCCATCGCGAGCGCCTCGCGCGGTGAGATGTCGAAGAATCCGGCGTCGAACTGTCCGGCCTCGTAAAGGAATCCACCGGCCCGCGCGTAGGTGGTGTCGGAGTGGTCCGGGTCCGGGTGGTAGAGGTCCGCCGGCCAGCCGCGGTCGGTGGGGAACTCCGACATCGCGTCGCTCCCGGAGTCCACCAGCCGCCAGAGGTCCTCCGGTGACCGGACGCCGCCCGGGTACCGGCAGGCCATGCCGACGATCGCGATCGGTTCGTGGTCCCGGTCCTCCAGTTCGCGCACCCGCTGCCGTGACCTTCGCAGGTCGGCGGTGACCCGTCGCAGGTACTCGACGGTCCTGTCCTGATCCGGCTCCGACACCTGTCGTTCCCTTCTGTCCGGTAGCGCGTTCCGGTCGGTCACTGGCTGTCGAGTTCCTCGTCGATGATGCTGAACAGCTCATCGACCGAGACGTTCGCGATCCGCTCCACGTCCGTCAGTTCGTCCGGGGCCGCTGTGGTGTCCCGCCAGCGGACGAGCAGCGCTTCCAGCCTGGCCGCCACGGTCCGGGGGTCCAGGTCGTCGGCCGAGGCGACGGCCAGGGCCCGCTCCAGCCGGTCGAGCTCGGCGAGGACGTTCCCGGCCGGTGGCACGGCGCGGTCCGGCAGTTCGAGCCGTTCCGTGAGGTGTCCCGCGATCGCCTCCGCCGTCGGGTAGTCGAAGACCAGGCCCGCGGGCAGCCGCAGTCCGGTCGACAGGTCGAGCTTGTTGCGCAGTTCGACAGCGGCGAGCGAGTCGAGACCCAGCTCGGACAGAGGGCGTTGCGGCTGGACGCTCTGGGGTCCGCTGTGGCCGAGGACCGTGGCGACGGCCTCTCGTACCACGTCGAGCAGCAGCCGTTCGCGCTCCGTCTCCTCCACGGCGGCGAGCCGGTCGGCCAGGGACTCCGTCCGGACCCGCGCGGCCTGGCGTCGGCCGACCGTCGAACGGACCAGTTCGCGCAGCATCGCGGGCAGTGCCGGGCCCTGGGAACGCAGCGCGCCCAGATCCCAGCGGACCGGTGCGAGCACCGGCCGGCCCGCGTCGAGCGCGAGGTCGAACAGCGCCATGCCGTCCTGGGCGGTGAGCGGCAGGAATCCGCCACGGGCGAGGCGCCTGCGGTCGACTTCCGCGAGGTGTTCCGTCATGGCGCTGGCGTCCGCCCACAGGCCCCACGCCAGGGAGGTCGCGGGCAGCCCCTCGGCGGCCCGCCGTGCGGCGAAGGCATCGAGGAAGGCGTTGGCCGCCGCGTAGTTGGCCTGCCCGACTCCGCCCAACAGGCCGCTGGCCGAGGAGTACAGCACGAACGCCGACAGGTCCGACTCGCGCGTCAGTTCGTGTAGGTGCCAGGCCGCGTCCACCTTGGGCCGCAGTACCTTCGCCGCCTGTTGCGCGCTCATCGACGTGATCAGGCTGTCGTCCAGTACGCCCGCGGTGTGCACGACCGCGGTCAGCGGATGTTCGGCGGGAATCCCGGCCAGCGCCTTGGCGAGCGCCTCCCGGTCGGCGGCGTCGCAGGCCAGGACGGTGGCCTCGGCACCCAGTGCGGCCAGCTCGGCCACCAGCTCCTGCGCCCCGGCGGCCTCCGGCCCTCGGCGGCTGGTCAACAGCAGGTGCCGTATTCCGTGTTCGGCCACCAGGTGGCGGGCCGCCAGACCGCCCAGGGTCCCGGTGCCGCCCGTGACCAGAGCGGTGCCCTCCGGGTCGAGTCGGCGCGGCACGGTCAGCACGGTCTTGCCGATGTGCCGGGCCTGGCTCAGGTAGCGGAACGCGTCCTTGGCGTGCCGCACGTCCCAGGCCCGCAGCGGCAACGGCGTCAGCACACCGCGCTCGAACAGGGCCAGCAACTCCCGCAACATCTCACGGATGCGTTCAGGACCGGCCTCCATCAGGTCGAACGCCTGGTAGGCGACGCCCTCGTGCGTCTCGGCCACACGGGCGGCTTCGCGTACGTCGGTCTTGCCCATTTCGATGAACCGGCCACCGCGCGGCAGCAGCCGCAGGGAGGCGTCGACGAACTCTCCCGCGAGGGAGTTCAGGACGACGTCCACACCCTGGTCGCCGGTGGCGGTGGTGAAGGCGGCCTCGTAGCCGGTGTCGCGCGAGGAGGCCAGGTGGGCCTGGTCGAAGCCGAGTCCGCGCAGCGTCCGCCATTTGCCGGTGCTCGCCGTCCCGTACACCTCGGCGCCGAGGTGGCGGGCGATCTGGGTGGCCGCCATGCCCACACCGCCGGCGGCGGCGTGGACCAGCACTTTCTCACCGTGGCGCAGACCGGCCAGGTCGACCAGACCGTAGTACGCGGTCAGGAAGACCGTGGGCACCGTCGCGGCCTGGGCGAACGACCAGCCTCGCGGTATACGGGCCACCGTGCGGAAGTCCGACACCGCGACCGTGCCGATGGCGGCGGGAAAGATGCCCATCACCTTGTCGCCCGGCTCGATGCCGGTCACCGCCGAGCCCGTCTCAAGGATCACACCCGAGCCCTCGCTGCCCACCATCGCACCACTGCCCGGGTACATGCCCAGGGCGATGAGCGCGTCCCGGAAGTTGAGGCCGGCCGCCCGCACGGCGATGCGGACCTCGTGCGGTTCGAGTTCCCGGGTGGCCAGCTCGGGCCGCTCGATCAGGGCGAGCGTGTCGATCGTGCCCTCGACCGCACTCTCCAGCCGCCAGGGGGCGGCCCCGGTCGGTACGGTGAGCGCGGAACCGGCGGTGGTCCGGCCGAGCCGGAACGCCCTGGCCGTGCCGGCGCGCAGCGCCAGCTGCGGTTCTTCGCCCGCCACCGCGGCGGGAAGGACGGGCACGGAGGACTCGTCGGTGTCGACCAGCAGGATACGGCCCGGGTTCTCGGACTGCGCGGAGCGCACCAGGCCCCACACCGGGGCGAGGACATGGTCGGGCACCTCCTCTCCGTCGCGCACCGCGACCGCGCCGCGCGTGACGACGACCAGCCGGCATTCCGCGAACCGCTCGTCGGCGAGCCAGGTCCGCAGCAGCTCCAGCACCCGGCAGGTGATCTCCCGCACCGCCGCCGGGACATCCGCGTCGGCATCGGCGCCGAGGCCCGCGTCGGGCCCGGCCGTCAACGGAAGCAGCACCACGTCGGGCACCCCGGCACCGGAGCCGACCGCGTCCCGCAGGGCGTCGAGCCCCTCGTACGCGGTCAGCGGGACCCCCGCGTCCGCCAGGCCGAGGATGTCGGCGCCGAGCAGCACCCAGGTGCCGCCGGGCGCGGGCGCGGGGTCCGTGAGCGGCGTCTCGGCCCAGTCGACACGGAACAGCGCGTCATGGACGGCGCCTCGCTCGGCGCCGAGCAGTTCCGTCGCCGGCGCTCGCAGCACCAGGGAGTCCACGGTCGCGACCGGCTCGCCCGTGGGGTCGGCCACCGCGATCCGTACCCCGCCCGTGCCGTCCGGGGCGAGCCGGACACGCAGCACGGTCACGGCGGCCGCGTACACGGACACACCGCTCCAGGTGAAGGGCAGTCCGGGCATCCTGCCCTCGCCCGCGCCCGGCACCACCGGGGCGAGGGCCAGGGCGTGCAGGGCGGCGTCCAGCAGCGCGGGGTGCAGGGTGTAGCGGCCCGCCTCCTGGTGGCTGTCCTCGGGCAGCCGCACCTCGGCGAAGACCTCGTCACCGCGCCGCCAGGCAGCCCGTACCCCCTGGAACACCGGGCCGTACTGGATACCCCCCGCGGTGAGCCGACCGTACAGGTCGGACACGTCGACAGGTTCGGCGTCCTGCGGCGGCCACAGAGTGAGGCCCTCGTCGCGCGGTGGGACCGATGCGGCGGTGAGGGAGCCGGTGGCGTGCCGGGTCCACGGCGTGTCGGGGGCGGCGTCGCCGGGCAGCGCGTACAAGGTGAAGCCGCGTGTGCCGTCCGCGTCCGGTCCGGTGAGGGCCAACTGGATGTCGACCCCGCCCTTGGCCGGGAGAACGAGCGGCAGTTCGAGGGTCAGCTCGTTGATACCGCCACATCCGGCGAGGTCACCGGCGTGGGTGGCGAGTTCGACGAATCCTGTGCCGGGGAACAGGGCGGTGCCGTCGATGGCGTGGTCGGCGAGCCAGGGGCTGGTGGCCAGGGACAGATGGCCGGTGAGAAGCAGACCATCGCTGTCGGGCAGCGTGATGACCGCGCCCAGCAGCGGATGGCCCGCGTCCCGCAGGCCCACCGCGACGGCGCTGTCGCGGACGGTGGGCTCCAGCCAGTAGCGCTGACGCTCGAAGGGATACGTCGGCAACGGCACGCGCTGCGGGGCCTGATCGGCGAACAGTCCGGCCCAGTCCACCTCCGCACCATGCACAAAAGCGTGGGCCAGCGCGTTGAGGACCTGCCGCTCCTCCTCGTGCCCGGTTCGCAGCACCGGAACACAGTTCTCCACCAGCGGCGAGAGCACCGCATCACCACCCAGCTCCAGCCACGCCCCGGCCTCCGGCACCGCAATACGCATGGCATCGCCGAAACGCACCGTGCGCACCACATGCCCGACCCAGTACTCCGGATCACCCCACTCGTCCACCACCGCCTGCCCGGTCACCGTCGACACCACCCGGTACTCCGGTGTCGCGAAGGACAGCCCAGCGACCACCTGGCGGAACTCCTCCAGCACCGGCTCCATCAACGGCGAATGAAACGCGTGACTCACATCAAGCCGCTTCGTGCGCCGCCCCGGCAACGCCGACACCAACCGCGCAACCTCCGCCTCACCACCGGAAACCACCACCGAACCAGGCGCATTCACCGCAGCAATCCCCACAGCCGGGATATCCGCCAGCAACGGCGCGACCTCCTCCTCCGAAGCCTCCACCGCCACCATCACCCCACCCGACGGCAACGCATCCATCAACCGAGCCCGCGCCGACACCAGCACACACGCATCCGCCAGACCCAGCACCCCCGCCACATGAGCAGCAGCAATCTCCCCCACCGAATGCCCCACCAGCACCGCAGGCCGCACACCCCACGACTCCAACAACCGGAACAACGCCACCTGCACCGCAAACAACGCCGGCTGCGCCACCCCCGTACGACCCAACCCCACACCGGAAGCGATCAGATCACTTAGCGGCAGACCCAGCCCGGCCGCCACCTCATCGAACGCCTCCCGGAACACCGGAAACGCCCCATACAACTCCCGGCCCATCCCCACCCGCTGACCACCCTGACCAGCAAACAGGAACCCCACACCACCAGCCGAACCCGAACCCACCACCGGCACACCAGCAGCCAGCTCAGCCCGATCCGACCCCAACAACACCGCCCGATGCCCAAACACCGAACGCCCCGACACCAACGACCAACCCACACTCGCCACATCACCAGCGGCATCGAAGTCACGCAGCCGCCGTACCTGCTCCTCCAACGCCCCCGCACTACGTGCAGATACCACCCACGGCACCATCCGACCCCCGCCACCCGCCTCCGGGACCGGCGTCGGCTCCGGGTCACCCTCCTCCACGATCACATGCGCGTTCGTCCCACTGATCCCGAACGAAGACACCCCAGCCCGACGCGGACGACCATTCGCAGACCACTCCCGCGACTCCGCCAACAACTCAACAGCCCCCGCCGACCAGTCGACATGAGACGTCGGCGCATCCAGATGCAACGACCGCGGCAGCACTCCGTGCCGCATCGCCAACACCATCTTGATCACACCAGCGATCCCCGCCGCATGCTGCGTATGACCGATGTTCGACTTCACCGACCCCAGCCACAACGGACGCTCCGGATCACGGCCCTGCCCATAGGTGGCAAGCAGCGCCTGCGCCTCGATCGGGTCACCGAGCCGCGTCCCCGTCCCATGCGCCTCCACCGCATCCACATCAGCCGCCGACAACCCCGCACTCGCCAACGCCTGCCGAATCACCCGCTCCTGCGACGGACCATTCGGCGCCGTCAACCCATTCGACGCACCATCCTGATTCACCGCCGAACCACGCACCACCGCCAACACAGAATGGTTATTGCGCCGGGCATCCGACAAACGCTCCAGCAACAACACCCCCACACCCTCAGACCAACCCGCCCCATCAGCCGACGCCGAAAACGACTTGCACCGACCATCCACCGCCCCCACCCGCTGCCGCGAGAACTCCACGAACAGGGTCGGGGTGGACATGACGATCACGCCGCTCGCCAACGCCAGCGAGCACTCGCCGTTGCGCAGGGCCTGGGCGGCCAGGTGCATGGCCACCAGCGACGACGAACACGCCGTGTCCACCGTCAATGTCGGACCCGTAAAACCGAAGTTGTAGGCGATGCGACCCGAGGCGATGCTGCCCGCGCTGCCGGTCAGTAGGTAGCCCTCGAATTCGGGGACCTTGGCGAGGATGCCGCCGTGGTCCTGGCCGCTGATGCCGGCGAACACACCGGTCTGGCTGCCACGCAGGGTCTGCGGGTCGATGCCGGCGTGTTCGAAGGTCTCCCAGGTCGTTTCGAGCAGCAGCCGCTGCTGGGGGTCCATGCTGAGTGCCTCGCGCGGCGAGATCCCGAAGAAGTCCGCGTCGAAACGGTCCACCCCGTCGAGGAAGCCGCCTTCGACCGTGTACGTCTTGCCGGGCGCGTCGGGGTCCGCGTCGTACAGGTCGGCGGTGTTCCAACCCCGGTCGCTCGGGAAGGGCTTGATGGCGTCGACGCCATCGGTGACGAGCTGCCACAGGTCGTCCGGCGAGGCAACCCCGCCCGGGTACCGGCAGGCCATGCCGACGATGACGATGGGGTCGTCGTCGAGGTCGGCCCTGACCGGCAGCGCGGGGGCCAACGGGGCTTTCGCTCCGCCGAGTTCGGTGTCGAGGTGGGAGGCGAGCGCGGCCACACTCGGGTAGTCGAAGACGAGAGTGGCGGACGGCCGCAGTCCGGTCGCCCTCCCCAGCCGGTTGCGCAGTTCGACCGCGGTCAGTGAGTCGAAGCCGAGTTCCGTGAACGGCCTCTCGTGTTCGATGGCCGATGCGTCGTGGTGCCCGAGCACGTCCGCGACCTGGGAGCGGACCAGGTCGACCAGGGCGCGGGAGCGGTCCGCGGGAGACAGCTCGGCAAGCCTGCGGGCCAGTGAGGAGGCGCTCTCCCCTGTTCCGGCCGTACCGCGGTGCGCGATCGGTCGCACCAGGCCGCGCAGCAGGAAGGGCAGACCGGCACCGAGCCCGCGCAGGGCGGGGAGGTCGAGCCGGGTCGGCAGGGTCCAGGAGTGGCCCTCCCGCAGGGCGGTGTCCAACAGGGCGAGACCGTCCGCATCGGTGAGCGGACGCATACCCGCCCGAGCTATACGGTCGCGGTCGGTGTCGGTGAGTTCCTCCGTCATGGCTCCGCCGGATGCCCACAGTCCCCAGGCCAGGGTCGTCACCGGCAGGCCGAGCCGGGTGCGGTGGTGGGCGAGGGCGTCCAGGAAGGCGTTGGCCGCCGCGTAGTTCGCCTGGCCCGCTCCGCCGAACGTGGCGGCGGCCGAGGAGTAGAGGACGAACGCGGTGAGGTCGAGATCCTTGGTGAGGTCATGCAGGTGCCAGGCCGCGTCGGCTTTCGGGCGCAGTACGGCGGCGAATCGGTCCGGAGTGAGCGCGGTGACCAGTCCGTCGTCGAGAACACCGGCGGTGTGCACGACCGCGCGCAGCGGCCGGTCGGCGGGGATCGCGTCCAGCAGCGCGCCGAGCGCGGCCCGGTCGCCGACGTCACAGGCCGCGAGCGTGGCCTCGGCGCCGAGCCCGGCCAGCTCGGCGCGGAGCGCCTCGGCGCCCGGTGCGGCCGGGCCGGACCTGCTGACCAGCAGGAGGTGTCGTACGCCGTGCTCCTGGACCAGATGACGGGCGAGCCGGGTGCCGAGCGCGCCGGTGGCGCCGGTGACGAGTACCGTTCCGTCCGGGTCGAACGGGCTGGGGCCGGTGACCGCACCGGCCGTGCGGGCCAGCCGGGGCACCAGGACGTTTCCGCCCCGCACAAGGACCTCGGGTTCGTCGACGGTCAGCGCGGCCGGCACTCCGTCGATGCCGTCGGTGGCGGTGTCGATGAGCCGGAAACGGTCGGGGTGTTCGGTGCCCGCGGCCCGTACGACGCCCCACGTGCTCGCGGCGGCCAGGTCGGTGCCGTGGACGGCGCCGCTGGTGACGATGGCGAGCTGGGTGTCGGCCAGCCGCTCGTCGAGGAGCCAGGCGGTGAGCAGCGCGGCGGTCCGGTTCACTGCGGTGTGGGTGTCGGTGAGGGGATCCCCGTTGCTCTGGGGGAGGCTCGTGAGCACGAGGTCGGGCACGGGTGCGCCGTCGTCCAGCGCCTGCCGCAGGGACTCCAGGTCCGGGTGGGTGGTGCTGGCGGGGAAGGCCGTCGCCAGGCTGTCGGCGGCGAGCAGAACGGGTTCCGCCGGCCCCGGTTGTGTGGAGGGGGCTTCGCGCCAGTCGATCCGGAAGAGGTTGTCGTGGTCGCGGTTCGCGCCGCGCAACGCCTCGGGGCTGACCTCGCGCCAGGTCAACGTGCGTACGGTGGCGACGGGTGCGCCGTCGGCGTCGGCGAGCACCAGGGCGACGGAATCGGGTCCAGTCGGGGTGAGGCGGACCCTGAGCCTGGTGGCACCGGAGGCGTACACCTCCACGCCGCTCCATGCGAACGGCAGCCCGCCGTGCCGGCCGTCGTCGACGACACCGCGCAGCAGCGGGTGCAGGGCCGCGTCGAACAGTGCGGGGTGCAGAACGAACCGCCCGGCGTCCGCGGTCTGTTCCTCGGTGAGGGCGACCTCGGCGAAGAGTTCCCCGCCGCGCTGCCACACCCTGCGCAGCCCCTGGAACTGTGCCCCGTAGCCGTGCCCGAGCTCGGCCAGACGGTCGTAGACGCCGTCCAGGTCCACTTCGGTGGCGCGGGCCGGCGGCCACTCCTCCAGGGGGGAGGGCTCGGTGCCGCCGGAACGGACCGCGCCGGTGGCGTGACGGGTCCACTCGGGCTCCAGCCCGTCGGCCGCCTCGGGCCGCGAGTGCACGGATGCCTCCCGCAGTCCGGTCTCGTCGGCCGGGCCGACCACGACCTGTATCTGTACGGCGCGCTGGGCCGGCAGCAGCAGCGGGGCGGTCAGGGTGAGGTCCTCGATGTGGCCGCAGCCCACCCGGTCACCGGCTGTGATGATCAGTTCCACCAGCCCGGTGCCCGGCAGGAGCACGGTGTCCAGTACGGCGTGGTCGGCGAGCCAGGGATGGCCGGCGAGCGACAGACGGCCGGTCAGTACGACGCCTCCGCCGGCCAGCTCCACCGACGCGCCCAGCAGCGGGTGGCCCGCGAGGGCGAGTCCGGCGGCGGTGACGTCGCCCACCGTCCCGTCGGACCGCAGCCAGTAGTCGGCGTGCTGGAAGGCATAGGTGGGCAGCTCGACCGGTTGGCGCGGGCCGTCGAGGAGTGCGGTCCAGTCGATCGGCACGCCGCGTACGTACAGCTCGCCCGCGTTGGTCAGCAGTTGGTGCAGGCCGCCGCGGTTGCGCCGCAGCGATCCGACGACGACGGCGTGCTCGGCGCCGTGCGCCTCGGCCGTCTCCGCGATGCCCATGGTCAGCACCGGGTGCGGGCTGACTTCCACGAAGGCGCCGTGTCCCGAGCCCAGCAGGGCGGCGGTGCCCTCGGCGAAGCGCACCGTTCGGCGCAGGTTCTCGTACCAGTACTCGGCATCCATGCGGGCCGTGTCCAGCCAGTCGCCGGTGACGGTCGACCACAGCGGCGTGTCGGCGGGCCTCGGGGCGATGCCATCGAGTTCGGCCAGCAGCCGGTCGTGAATCACCTCGACGCGCGCGGAGTGCGACGCGTAGTCCACGGGTATCCGGCGTGCCCGCACGTCCTCGGCGGTC
Source organism: Streptomyces sp. NPDC055025 (assembly GCF_053608565.1). Taxonomy (NCBI): domain Bacteria; kingdom Bacillati; phylum Actinomycetota; class Actinomycetes; order Kitasatosporales; family Streptomycetaceae; genus Streptomyces; species Streptomyces sp. NPDC055025. The sequence continues at coordinate 110,370 of NZ_JBSGVS010000016.1, read as the reverse complement.
AGCTCGCCGAGAAGGTCGTCGAGCGCGCTGTCGGTGCCGGAGACGACCACGGCACGCGGCCCGTTGACGGCGGCCAAGGACAGCGCGTCGCCAAACCGGGCGAGCCGTTCCTCGACCTCGGCGAGGGGCAGCGGCACCGAGATCATGCCGCCCTGCCCGGCCAGTTCGGTGAGAGCACGGCTGCGCAGTACCACCACGCGTGCCGCGTCCGGCAGCGACAGCGCTCCGGCGACGCAGGCAGCCGCTATCTCACCCTGTGAGTGCCCGATCACGGCGGCCGGTGACACACCGATCGCCCGCCACGCGGCGGCCAGCGACACCATGACCGCGAAGAGGGCGGGCTGCACCACATCGACCCGCTCCAGGGACGGCGCGCCGTCGGCCTCGGCCAGCAGATCGAGCAAGGACCAGCCGGTCAGCTCGCCGAGCACCTGGTCGCACTCGGCCATGGCATCGGCGAACGCCGGGGAGGTGGCGAGCAGTTCGGTTGCCATGCCGATCCACTGCGATCCCTGTCCCGGGAACACGAACACGGTGCCCCCGGGCGCGGACGCCGCGCCGACGGTCGTCTTGGCGGACTCCTCGGCCACGGCGGCCAGTCCAGCGACCAGTTCCGCGTGGTCCGTGCCCACCACGACCGCCCGGTGCTCGAACTCGGCACGCGTGGACAGCAGCGACCACGCCACGTCCGTGAGGTCCTGGGCGGGCCAGTCGGCCAGCCGGGCCGCCTGCTCACGCAGTGCGGTGGCGCTGCGGCCGGAGAGGATCCAGGGCACCACGGCCGGCGGCGTCCGGCCGGGTACGTCGGCGGGTTCGAGCACGTCGGCCGGTTCGGGCGCGGGCGCTTCCTCCACCACCACGTGCGCGTTGGTGCCGCTGATGCCGAACGACGACACGGCCGCGCGCCGTGGCCGGTCGCCCGGCGCCCACTCCCGCTCCCGGTCGAGCAGCCGGACCGCGCCGGCTTCCCAGTCGATGTGCGACGAGGGCGTGTCCACGTGCAGCGTCCGTGGCAGCACGCCCCGCCGCAGCGCCATCACCATCTTGATGATTCCGGCGACGCCCGCGGCGGCCTGGGTGTGCCCGATGTTCGACTTCACCGACCCCAGCCACAACGGCCGGTCCGGCTCACGCCCCTGTCCGTACGTGGCGAGCAGCGCCTCCGCCTCGATCGGATCACCGAGCCGCGTACCCGTCCCATGCGCCTCGACCACATCCACATCGGCCGTCGACAGTCCCGCGTTCGCCAGCGCCTGCCGGATCACCCGCTGCTGCGACGGACCGTTCGGTGCCGTCAGACCATTTGACGCACCATCCTGGTTCACCGCCGAACCACGCACCACCGCCAACACCCGATGACCGTTGCGCCGGGCGTCCGACAGACGCTCGACCAGCACCATGCCGACGCCCTCGGACCAGCCGACGCCGTCCGCGGAGGCCGAGAACGACTTGCACCGGCCGTCGGAGGACAGGCCGCGCTGCCGGGAGAACTCCACGAAGACCGCGGGCGAGGCCATGACGGTGACCCCGCCGGCCAGTGCCATGGAGCACTCCCCCGCCCGCAGCGCCCGGATCGCCAGGTGGAGCGCGACCAGGGACGAGGAGCAGGCCGTGTCTATGGTGATCGCGGGGCCGACCGTGCCGAGGTTGTAGGCGATCCGTCCGGAGGCGATGCTCGCGGCACTGCCGTGACCGAGGTACCCCTCGAAGCCGTCCGGCGCGGTGAGGAACCTTGCCCCGTAGTCGGCGTACATCACACCGGTGAACACACCGAGGGGTGTCTCCCGCACGGACCGCGGACTGATCCCGGCGTGTTCGAGCGTCTCCCAGGCGGTCTCCAGCAGCAGCCGCTGCTGGGCATCGACGCCCATGGCCTCGCGCGGGCTCATGCCGAAGAACTCCGCGTCGAACTCCCCGGCGCCGTGCAGAAATCCGCCGTCGGTGCTGTACGTCTTGCCCTTGCGGTCGGGGTCGGGGTCGAGCAGGTCCTGTGGCCACCCCCGGTTGGTGGGGAACGGGGTGATCGCGTCACCGCCGTCGGACACCAGCTGCCACAGGTCCTCCGGCGACGTCACTCCGCCAGGGAAACGGCACCCCATTCCGACGATCGCGATCGGCTCATCGTCCCGCTCCTCGAACTCGCGGATGCGGTGCTGAGCCTGGTACAGATCCGCCGAAACCTGCTTGAGGTAGTCCAGCAACTTCTCGTCGTTCGCCATTGTCTTCCGCCCCGATCGGTCTCGCGTACGGATGGGCTCAGTTGAGGGAGATCCCGAGTTCTTTGGTCACGAAGTCGTAGACCTCGTCCGCGGAGGCGTCGGCCAGCTTTTCCGTCACCTGGCCCGCCTCGGTGTCGGCCGTCCACTGGGACAGCAGTGCGCGCAGCCGTTCCGCCGCCCGGGTCCGGGTGGCCGGGTCGGGAGCGGCTGTGGCCATGGCGGCCTCCAACTCGCCCAGACGGTCCAGCACCGGGTGCCCGTCCAGGGCATCCGCCCGCAGTTCGGCGCGGAGGTGGCCGACCAGCGCGGTCGGTGTCGGGTAGTCGAACACCACCGTGGCCGACAGCCGCCGCCCGGCCATGCCGGTGAGCCGGTTGCGCAGGTCCACCGCGGTGAGGGAGTCGAAGCCCAGTTCCGCGAACGTCCGCTCCTTGTCGAGGCTTTCGGATCCCACGTGCCCGAGGACGACGGCGATCTCGTGGCACACCGCGTCCTCGATCAGCCGGTCCCGGTCCTCCGGCGCGGTTCGCACCAGCCGGTCCACAAGGGTCTCGCCGACCGCCCCGGCCGCCGCTCCGGGCCGTCGGGGGGTATGGACCAGGCCCCGGAGTACGGGGGGCAGCGCCCCGCCCTGGGCTCGCAGCGCCTTGGTGTCCAGCCGCATCGGCAGCACCCATGGCCGCCCCGTCGCCAGGGCTACGTCGAACAGGTCGAAGCCGGTGGCATCGTCCAGCGCGACGATCCCGGCCCGCGCGAGCCGCCGGAGGTCGCCCTCGCCGAGGCGGCCGGTGATGCCGCTCTCCCGCGCCCACAGCCCCCACGAGAGGGCCAGCGCCGGCAGGCCCTGTGCGCGCCGGTGCAGGGCGAGCGCGTCGAGATAGCCGTTCGCGGCGGCGTAGTTGCCCTGCCCCGCCGCACCGAAGGTCGCCGCGACCGAGGAGAACATCACGAACGCGGACAGGTCCAGGTCCCGGGTCAGCTCATGAAGGTGCCAGGCCGTGTCCGACTTGGGTGCGAGCACGTCGTCGACCCGCTGCCGGTTCAGGGCATCGACGACACCGTCGTCGGACACCCCGGCCAGGTGCAGGACGGCGGTCAGCGGATGCTCGGCAGAGATCCCGTCCAGCAGAGCCGCCAACTCCGCCCGGTCCGCCACGTCACAGGCGACCACCTCTACTTCGGCGCCCAACTCCCGCATGTTTAGGACTAGTTCTGTGACGCCAGGTGCGTCCGGGCCCCGTCGACCGGCCAGCAGGAGCCGACGCACCCCGTGGGCCTGTACCAGGTGCCGGGCGAACATCCCGCCCAGCACACCCGTACCGCCGGTGATCAGCGTCGTTCCCGCAACGGGGAACAGAACCGGATCACCGACCTCGACCGGCAGCCGGACGACCCTGGGCACCAGCGCGACACCTCCGCGCAGGGCGAGCTGCGGCTCTCCCGACGCCAGAGCACCGGGCAGCAGCGGCCAGGCGGCGTCCAGGTCGTCGATGTCGACCAGCACCAGCCGGTCCGGGTGCTCGGTCTGCGCGGACCTCAGCAGGCCCCAGGCGGCGGCACCGGCGAGATCGGCCACGTCCGGCCCGGCCGCTCCGGTGGTCACGACCACCAGCCGGGCTTGCGTCAGCCGCTCGTCCGCCAGCCACTCCCGCACCAGCTCCAGCGCGTCGCCGACCGTGGCGGACGCTTCCCCCGGGTCGCCCGCGGCCAGCGGCGCGAGAACCACGGACGGCACGGCATCCCCGCTGTCGAGTGCGGCGCGCAGTGCGCTCACATCGGGGTAGGAGGCGGACAACAGGGCAGGCCACTCGGCGCGGCTCGCGCCGAGCACAACCCACGACCGGGCGTCCCCCTCCCGCGACTCGGCCGGATTCCACACCACTTCGAACAACGACTCGTGGTGCCCGGTCCGTACGTCGGCGGCGCTCACCGCGCGCCACGCCAGGGAGTCGATCGTGGCGACCGCCCTGCCCGCGTCGTCGGCCATGTGCAACGAGACCGTGTCCGGGCCGACCGGCGCGATGCGCACCCGAACCCGCGCCGTACCCGAAGCGAACACGCTCACCCCGCTCCAGGCGAACGGCAGCCCGGCAGCGCGTTCGTCGTCCACGACACCGGGCAGCAGAGGGTGCACGGCCGCGTCCAACAGCGCCGGATGCAATACGAAGTCACCGGTTCCACCGGGCTGCTTCGTGGGCAGCTCAAGCTCCGCGAAGACCTCGTCATCACGTTTCCACAGCCGTCGCAGCCCCTGAAAAACCGGGCCATAGTCGTAGCCCCGATCGGCCAGCCCCTCGTACAGGCCGGTCAGATCACACTCCGTCGCGTCGGCGGCCGGCCACTCGAACGCCGCCCGGGGATCGGCGTCGACGGTCCCCAGCGAACCGGTCATGTGCTGGGTCCATTCGGGATCGGCCTCGTCGGAAGCCGACCGCGAGTACACGGCAACGGCCCGGCCGCCCGCCTCGTCCGGCGCGTCGACCACCACCCGCAGCTGAACCGCACCCGAGCGTGGCACCAACAGCGGCGCGACGAGCACCAGTTCCTCGACCCGCGGGCACCCGACGCGGCGCCCGGCCGCCATGACCAGTTCCACGAAGGCCGAACCGGGCAGCAGAACCGAGCCCAGCACCGCGTGGCCGGCGAGCCAGGGGTGGGTGCCGAGGGATATCCGGCCCGTCAGAAGTGTTCCACCGTCCGGTAGTTCGACGACCGCGGCGAGGAGGGGATGCCCGGCGTCGGACTGCCCGGCCGAGGACACATCACCCGCGGCCGGCTCCAGCCAGTAGCGCTGACGCTCAAAGGGATACGTCGGCAGCGGCACGCGCTGCGGGGCCTGACCGGTGAACAGTCCGGCCCAGTCCACCTCCGCACCATGCACGAACGCGTGGGCCAACGCGTTGAGAGCCTGCCGCTCCTCCTCGTGCCCGGTTCGCAGCACCGGAACACAGTTCTCCACCAGCGGCGAGAGCACCGCATCGCCACCCAGCTCCAGCCACGCCCCGGCCTCCGGCGCCGCAATGCGGATGGCGTCGTCGAAACGCACCGTGCGCACCACGTGCCCGACCCAGTACTCCGGATCTCCCCACTCGTCCGTCACCGCCTGCCCGGTCACCGTCGACACCACCCGGTACTCCGGTGACGCGAAGGACAGCCCCGCCACCACCTGGCGGAACTCCTCCAGCACCGGCTCCATCAACGGCGAATGAAACGCGTGACTCACATCAAGCCGCTTCGTGCGCCGCCCCGGCAACGCCGACACCAACCGCGCAACCTCCGCCTCACCACCGGAAACCACCACCGAACCAGGCGCATTCACCGCAGCAATCCCCACAGCCGGGATGCCCGCCAGCAACGGCGCAACCTCCTCCTCGGAGGCCTCCACCGCCACCATCACCCCACCCGACGGCAACGCATCCATCAACCGAGCCCGCGCCGACACCAGCACACACGCATCCGCCAGACCCAACACCCCCGCCACATGAGCAGCAGCGATCTCCCCCACCGAATGCCCCACCAGAACACCCGGCCGCACACCCCACGACTCCAACAACCGGAACAACGCCACCTGCACCGCAAACAACGCCGGCTGCGCCACCCCCGTACGACCCAACCCCACACCGGAAGCAATCACATCCCCGACCGGCACATCCAGACCCGCCGCCACCTCATCGAACGCCTCCCGAAACACCGGAAACGCCCCATACAACTCCCGCCCCATCCCCACCCGCTGACCACCCTGACCAGCAAACAGGAACCCCACACCAGCCGAACCCGAACCCACCACCGGCACACCAGCAGCCAACTCAGCCCGATCCGACCCCAGCAACACCGCCCGATGCCCAAACACCGAACGCCCCGACACCAACGACCAACCCACACTCGCCACATCACCAGCGGCATCAATGTCACGCAGCCGCCGAACCTGCTCCTCCAACGCCCCCGCACTACGCGCAGACACCACCCACGGCACCACCCGACCCCCGCCACCCGCCTCCAGCACCGGCGTCGGCTCCGGGTCACCCTCCTCCACAATCACATGCGCGTTCGTCCCACTCGCACCAAATGAGGACAAGCCTGCTCGTCGCGGATGACCATTCGCCGTCCACTCCCGCGACTCCGCCAACAGTTCGACAGCCCCCGCCGACCAATCCACATGTGGTGTGGGGGCGTCCAGGTGCAGGGACCGCGGCAGCACTTCGTGCCGCATCGCCAGCACCATCTTGATCACACCAGCAACACCCGCGGCCGCCTGCGTGTGCCCGATGTTCGACTTGACAGAGCCCAGCCACAGCGGACGGTCCGGATCACGGTCCTGCCCATAGGTGGCAAGCAGCGCCTGCGCCTCGATCGGATCACCGAGCCGCGTACCCGTCCCATGCGCCTCCACCGCATCCACATCGGCCGCCGACAGCCCCGCACTCGCCAACGCCTGCCGAATCACCCGCTCCTGCGACGGACCATTCGGCGCCGTCAGACCATTCGACGCACCATCCTGATTCACCGCCGAACCACGCACCACCGCCAACACAGAATGGTTATTGCGCCGGGCATCCGACAAACGCTCCAGCAACAACACCCCCACACCCTCAGACCAACCCGTACCGTCCGCCGACGCCGAAAACGACTTGCACCGACCATCCACCGCCAACCCACGCTGACGCGAAAACTCCACAAACGTCCCAGGCGACGACATCACCGTCACCCCACCCACCACCCCCAACGAACACTCACCACTCCGCAAAGCCTGCGCCGCCACATGCAACGCCACCAACGACGACGAACACGCCGTATCCACCGTCAACGCAGGACCCGTAAAACCAAACGAGTAAGCAATACGACCCGCCAGGACACTGGCCGCGTTACCGGTCATGAGAAACCCGTCCACGCCCGTCGGAACGCGGGTCATGGATGTGGCGTAGTCCTGACCGTTGCCGCCGATGAACACGCCGGTCGAGCTGTTCCGTAGCGTCTTGGGGTCGATGCCGGCGTTTTCGAAGGTCTCCCAGGTGGTCTCAAGGAGCAGCCGCTGCTGCGGATCCATCGCCAGCGCCTCACGCGGCGAAATACCGAAGAAGCCCGCATCGAACTCCGTCGCCTTTCGGAGGAAGCCGCCTTCGCTGGTGTAGCTCTTTCCCGGCATGGCGGCATCCGGGTCGTACAAGTCCTCGATGTTCCAGCCACGGTCCGTGGGGAACGGGGAGATCACGTCGATTCCATCGGCGACGACCCGCCACAGGTCGTCCGGCGACTCGACTCCACCGGGGAAACGGCAGGCCATGCCGACGATCGCCATCGGTTCGTCGGTGGCGGCGACTCGGGTGACGGGCACGCGGTCGTCGACCGTACCGAGCAGTTCGGACACCAGGTGGTCCACGACCGCCTCGACTGTGGGCCGGTCGAAGACCAGCGAAACGGGCAGCCGCAACCCGGTCCGCGCGTTCAGGCGATTACGCAGATCGACGGCGGTCAGGGAGGTCAACCCGAATTCGGTGAAGGCTCGGTCGGTCTCCACCGTGTTGGATTCCGGGTATCCGAGCACTTCGGCGACCTCTGTCCGTACCAGCCCGATGAGGACCTGACGGCGGTCCGTGTCCGTCAGGTCGACGAGCCGTTCGCGCAGAGCCTGGGAATCCGCACCGAGGAGGTGCCTGGCCTCGGGCAGGTCCGAGATGAGGCGGTGGGGGCGTGCCACAGTCGGAGACGAGATCACCTGCTGCCAGTCGACGTCGGCGACAATGACGTTTTCGCGTCCGGCGCTCAGCAGTCCCAGTGCTTCCCTCATGTCGACCGGGCGGAATCCGAGAGCGCCCTGCCCGTCCTCGTCCGGGCCGATGGCGATCGACATACCGGGGAGTCCGAGGGACCGACGGTGCTGGATCAGGGCGTCCGCAGCGGCCTGTGTGGTGGTGGGTGACGGCGCGCCGCCGATGACACCGACGGCGGAGGAGAGGATCACCAGCATCCCGTCGCCTGCCAACTCGTCCAGTTCCCGGAGCTGTTCCGTTCGGCTCGTGACCAGGCTCTGCCACTGGCTCGCTGTCAGCGGGCCGGCTTCCGACCGGTCCTCATCAAGGAAGAACACGGTACTGCCACTGAGTTCCGCCCGAGTGGTGCTGTTCCACTCCACGACTTCGATGCGTTCCGCCGCTTCCGCCGCTTCCCCCACTTCAGCCACTTCCCCCACCAGGACAACCCGGTCGGCTCCGCTGTCGAACAGCCAGTCCGCCAGAATGCCGGCCCTGGCACCGAGGTCACCGACGACCGCGACCGTTCCGCTGAGGTTCATGGCGCTACCACCGGGCCGCACAGACTGGAGGCGCCGGGTAAGGATCCGACCGTCTCGCACGGCGACCTGGTCGTCCCCGTCGAGGCCGGCTGCCAGCAGATCGCGGACCCGGCCCCAGTCGTGCTCGCCCGGCGTTGCGGGCAGGTCCACAACTCCGCCCCAGCTGTCGGCCCGCTCCCAGGCCAGCACGCGCGCGACCGCCCATGTGCCGACCTCGTCCGGATTCACCGTGTCATCGGCGTCAACGGCCACCGCACCATGGGTCAGACACCACAGCGGCACGGTGTCCAGCGCGTGAGCGACAGCCACAACGGCCCCCGCGTGCGCACCGATCAACGACACCGCACCTGCGAACGACGCATCGCCGGCTTCCCGTCGCACCAGGTCGGCGACGGCCTGCGCGTCAAGCTCGGCGCCGGGGTCGAAGTCCACACGTACGAAGCTCTCGACGGTGTCCCCGATCCGCCGAGCGGCCTCCGCCAGGACGTGGTCCTGATCGTGCTCCGACGAGGTAAGCACGAGCCATGTCCCCGGAACCACATCCCGGCGCGGCAGTTCGAGTTGCTTCCAACCCACCTGATACAGCCAGGAGTCATGGGAAGCTGACGCGACGGCCCCGCTGGTCGCGGCCGGTTCCAGCCAGTAGCGCTGACGCTGGAAGGGATACGTCGGCAGCGGCACGCGCTGCGGTTCATGACCGGCGAACAGTCCGGCCCAGTCCACCTCCGCACCATGCACAAAAGCGTGGGCGAGCGCGTTGAGAGCCTGCCGCTCCTCCTCGTGCCCGGTTCGCAGCACCGGAACACAGTTCTCCACCAGCGGCGAGAGCACCGCATCACCACCCAGCTCCAGCCACGCCCCGGCCTCCGGCACCGCAATGCGCATGGCATCGTCGAAACGCACCGTACGCACGACATGCCCGACCCAGTACTCCGGATCACCCCACTCATCCCCCACCACCTGCCCAGTCACCGTCGAAACGACCGGCAACCGCGGCGGTGCGAAAGACAACCCCGCCACCACCTGGCGAAACTCATCAAGCACCGGCTCCATCAACGGCGAATGAAACGCATGACTCACATCAAGCCGCTTCGTCCGCCGCCCCGGCAGAGCCGCCACCAACCGCTCAACCTCCACCTCACCACCGGAAACCACCACCGAACCAGGCGCATTCACCGCCCCGATCCCCACAGCCGGGATATCCGCCAGCAACGGCGCGACCTCCTCCTCCGAAGCCTCCACCGCCACCATCACCCCACCCGACGGCAACGCATCCATCAACCGAGCCCGCGCCGACACCAGCACACACGCATCCGCCAGACCCAGCACCCCCGCCACATGAGCAGCAGCAATCTCCCCCACCGAATGCCCCACCAGCACCGCAGGCCGCACACCCCACGACTCCAACAACCGGAACAACGCCACCTGCACCGCAAACAACGCCGGCTGCGCCACCCCCGTACGACCCAACCCCACACCGGAAGCGATCAGATCACTTAGCGGCAGACCCAGCCCGGCCGCCACCTCATCGAACGCCTCCCGAAACACCGGAAACGCCTCATACAGCTCCCGGCCCATCCCCACCCGCTGACCACCCTGACCAGCGAACAGGAACCCCACACCAGCCGAACCCGAACCCACCACCGGCACACCAGCAGCCAACTCAGCCCGATCCGAACCCAGCAACACCGCCCGATGCCCAAACACCGAACGCCCCGACACCAACGACCAACCCACATCCACCAAACCGCCATCACCGGCACCGTCGCCGGCCAAAGCAAGAGCAGACACCCGCGCCACCTGCTCCCGCAACGCCTCCCCCGACCGCGCAGACACCACCCACGGAACCACCCGACCCCCGCCACCCGCCTCCAGGACCGGCGTCGGCTCCGGGTCGCCCTCCTCCACAATCACATGCGCGTTCGTCCCGCTGATCCCGAACGAAGACACCCCAGCCCGACGCGGACGACCATTCGCCGTCCACTCCCGCGACTCCGCCAACAGTTCGACAGCCCCCGCCGACCAGTCCACATGCGGTGTGGGGGCGTCCAGGTGCAGGGACCGCGGCAGCACTCCGTGCCGCATCGCCAACACCATCTTGATCACACCAGCGATCCCCGCCGCATGCTGCGTATGACCGATGTTCGACTTCACCGACCCCAGCCACAACGGACGGTCGGGATCACGGCCCTGCCCATACGTGGCAAGCAACGCCTGCGCCTCGATCGGATCACCGAGCCGCGTGCCCGTCCCATGCGCCTCCACCGCATCCACATCAGCCGCCGACAACCCCGCACCCGCCAACGCCTGCCGAATCACCCGCTCCTGCGACGGACCATTCGGCGCCGTCAACCCATTCGACGCACCATCCTGATTCACCGCCGAACCACGCACCACCGCCAACACCCGATGACCGTTACGCCGAGCATCCGACAAACGCTCCAGCAACAACACCCCCACACCCTCAGACCAACCCGCCCCATCAGCCGACGCCGAAAACGACTTGCACCGACCATCCACCGCCCCCACCCGCTGCCGCGAAAACTCCACGAATGTGCGGGGGGTGGCCATGATCGTGGCCCCTGCGGCCAGAGCGAGGGAGCACTCCTCGTTGCGGAGGGCCTGGGCGGCCAGGTGCATGGCCACCAGCGACGACGAACACGCCGTGTCCACCGTCAATGCCGGACCCGTAAAACCACAACGTGTAGGCGACCCGGCCGGACATCACGCTGGGAGCACCACCGGTGAGGACCAGGCCCTCCACCTCGGCGGGGGTCTCGTCGACGCGGGGGCCGTACTCGTGGCCGCTCGCACCGACGAACACACCGGTCGGGCTGCCGTGCAACGGCACCGGGTCGATGCCCGCGTGTTCGAAGGTCTCCCAGGTGGTTTCCAGCAGCAGCCGCTGCTGCGGGTCCATGCCCAGCGCCTCGCGCGGCGAGATTCCGAAGAAGCCCGCATCGAAGTCCGCGGCGTTGTGTACGAAGCCGCCTTCCCGGGTGTAGCTGCGGCCGGAAGTTTCCGGATTGGGGTCGTAAAGACGGTCAAGCGCCCAGTGGCGGTCGGTCGGCAGACCTCCTATGGCGTCAACGCCGTCGGTGACCAGTCGCCACAGGTCGTCCGGCGAGGCAACCCCGCCCGGGTACCGGCAGGCCATGCCGACGATGGCGATGGGTTCGTTCGCCTTGTCCTGTACCTCCTCAAGTTGCCTACGTACGTCGCGCACGTCGGCGATGGAGCGCTTGAGGTATTCGCGGAGCTTGGATTCGTCGGACACGCGAAGGTCACTCCCCTGGTGTAGTCATGTTCGGTGGGGCGGTGGGGCTGCTGAAGCGGTGTCGGGGCAGGCGGGCGGTTCTCGGGGTCACGGCCGGTCTTGGTCGACCAAGGCGAACAGTTCGTCGTCGGTGGCCGAATCCAGGTCGTCATCGCCACCCGTGTCGGCTGCCGAGGGGATTGCGCAGGCGTCGAGCAGTTCCTGTAGACGGGCGGCGACGCGCCGGCGTGCCATGTCGTCGGAGAGAACGTCCGGCAGGGAGTCGCCGACCTCGCGGAGGCCGGCCATGACCGGGTCCTCGTCCTCGGGCAGGGCGAGCCTGCCGAGGATGTGGTCGGCGACCTGGGCCGGACTGGGATGGTCGAAGACGAGGGTCGCGGGGAGCCTCATCCCGCTCAGGCCGGCGAGCCGGTTGCGCACTTCGACGGCGGTGAGTGAGTCCACGCCGAGTTCCTTGAAGGCGCGGGCGTCCCGCACCACGGCCGGATCGGTGTGGCCGAGGACGGTGGCGACCTGGGCGGTGACCAGGTCGAGGAGCGTGCCCCGCCGCTCCGCAGGGGACAGCCGGGCCAGCCGGCCGGCGAGGGGTTCCGCGCTGTCTCCGCCCGCCGCCGCGGTGGGGCGGACCGGGGTGCGCACCATGCCCCGCAGGGGCGGGGGCACGCTCGCGGCGTCGGCGCTCAGTGCACGGGGGTCGAGCCGGGCGGGGACGACGACGGGTTCGCCTACGGTCAGTGCGGCGTCGAAGAGGGCGAGCCCTTCCTGTGACGTCATCGGCACCAGCCCGCTTCGGGCAATGCGGTGGAGGTCCGTCTCTGCCAGGTGCCCAGTCATACCGCTGGCCTGTTCCCACAGGCCCCAGGCGAGCGAGAGCCCGGCCTGTCCCCGCGCGGCGCGGTGTCGGCTGAGTGCGTCGAGGAAGGTGTTGGCGGCGGCGTAATTGGCCTGCCCCGCCGCGCCGTTGAGTCCCGCGATGGAGGAATAGAGGACGAACGCGGACAGGTCGAGGTCGCGTGTCAGGTCGTGAAGGTGCCAGGCCGCGTCGATCTTCGGACGCAGTACGCGGTCGATCTGTTCGACGCTGAGTGAAGTGAGGAGGCCGTCATCGAGGACGCCGGCCGCGTGGATGACGGCGGTCAGCGGGTGCTCGGCCGGAATGCCGTTCAGAAGGCCGGTCAGGGCAGTGCGGTCGGCGATGTCGCAGGCGGCCACGGTGACTTGGGCCCCGGCATCGGTGAGTTCGGCGACAAGCGAGCCGACGCCGTCGGCGGCCGAGCCGCTGCGGCTGGCCAGCAGCAGGTGCCGGACGCCGTGCGTGTGAACCAAGTGCCGGGCCAGCAGCGCGCCGAGCACCCCGGTGGCGCCGGTGAGGAGAACGGTGCCATCGGGCTGGAACTCGGGCCGCACGGTCAGGACGTTCTTGCCCACGTGCCGGGCCTCGCGCAGATGCCGAAAGGCGTCCTTGGCCCTGCGCACGTCCCATGCCCGTACCGGCGACAGGGTCAGTACGCCGTCCCGGAACAGGTCCAGGATCTCGCGCAACATCTGCCCGATCCGTTCCGGTCCGGCATCGACCAGGTCGTAGGCGCGGTAGGTGACACCGGAGTGGTCGCGTGCGACATCGGCAGCGGTACGTACATCGGTCTTGCCCATCTCGACGAACCGGCCGCCCGGCGCGGTGAGCCGCAGCGACGCATCGACGTATTCGCGGGCCAGCGAGTTGAGCACCACGTCGACGCCCCGTCCGTCGGTGGCGAGGCGGATATGCTCCTCGAACGCGAGGGACCGGGAGGAAGCGCTGTGCTCGGCGTCGACACCGAGACTCCGGAGCACCGTCTGCTTCGCCGGGCTCGTGGTGCCGAAGACCTCCGCTCCGAGGTGGCGCGCCAGTTGCACGGCAGCCATACCGACGCCGCCGGTGGCCGCGTGGATCAGTACCTTCTCGCCGGCGCGCAGCCTCGCGAGGTCGACCAGTCCGTAGTACGCGGTCAAGTGGACGACCGGCACCGACGAGGCCTCCGCGAAGGACCAGCCCACAGGCATGGGAGCGATCATGCGGCGGTCGGCGACGGCCACCGGGCCGAAAGCGTGGAAGAACATGCCCATCACCCGGTCCCCGGGGGCGAAGTCGGTGACACCCGGGCCCACTTCGGTGACGATGCCGGCTCCTTCGCTGCCCAGGACGACCTCGCCCGGGTACATGCCCAATGCCATCAGGACATCCCGGAAGTTCAGCCCGGCGGACCGTACGGCGATCCGGACCTGCCCCTGTGCCAACGGCCGGTCGGCGGTGTCGGAGGGTGCCAGCGTCAGGCTGTCCAGCGTGCCGACCGCCGGGATCTCCAGCCGCCAGGCGGAGGCGTCCGGGACCGTAAGGGCCGGCCTGCTCGCCGCCGGCACCAGCCGGGGTACGAAGGCCTCGGCACCCCGCAGCACGAGTTGCGGCTCCCCGGTCGACAGCGCGGTGGGCAGGGACCGGGCGGCGGCCTCACCGTCGAGGTCGACCAGTCGGAACCGGCCGGGGTTCTCCGTCTGGGCGGTCGCCAGCAGGCCCCAGACACCGGCGTGGGCCACGTCGGCGGCGTGGGCGTCGACGGTCACCACCACAAGTTCCGACGTGTCCAGCCGTTCGTCCGCGAGCCAGGAACGGACCAGGTCGAGCACGCGGTGCACGGCCTCACGGGCGCTGTCGGCGACGTACGGGGAATCAGACGCGGTCACCGGAGCCAGCACGACGGCCGGCAGAGGATCGGGAGAGCCCGCCAGGGCCGCCGGGTCAGGGAAGGACGCGGGCGCGCTACCGTCGGCGGGCCACCAGGTGGGTATGTCGCCGAGCAGCGCCCAGTCGCCGGTGTCCGTGGCCGCCTGCTCCGGTCGGACCGGGACCAGTTCGACGATGTGCAGCGCGTCGGCGGTCCCCGTGGTGCCGAGCAGGGCGTCCCGGGACGCAGGCCTCAGTACCAGGGAATCCACGGACAGCACGGGCGCTCCGGTGCCGTCCGCGATCGCCACCGACACCGCGTCCGGCCCGGCGGGGCTGAGTCTGACTCGTACCCGGGAGGCGCCCGAGGCGTGCACGCGCACACCCCGCCAGGCGAACGGCAGTCCGCCTTCCCGGTCGTCGGTGAGCAGCAGGGGGTGCAGCGCGCTGTCGAACAGTCCCGGATGCACGAGGTGGCCGTGGGACTGCTCGCCGTCCAGGACGGCTTCGGCGTACAGGTCCGCACCGTGCCGCCACAGTCGGCGCAGCCCCCGGAAGGTCGTGCCGTACCGGTAGCCGTCGGCGGCGAGCCGCTCGTACGCTCCGTCGAGGCCCAGCTCGGTGGCGCCCGCGGGCGGCCACGAGCGCAGTTCCACCGGCGCGCCGCCGGCCGAGCCGAGTATGGCCTCGACGTGGTCGGTCCACGGCGGGGCGACGGCGTCGGATTCGGCGCGGGAGTGGACGGTGAGCCGTCGGCGACCTTCCTCATCGGCCGGGGACACGACGGCCCGGATCAGCACCCCTCCCCGGTCCGGCACGACCAGCGGAGCGGTGAGGGTGACTTCCTCCAGGCAGGGCGCTCCGACCCGGTCGCCCACCGCGGTCAACAGGTCGGCGAACGCGGTGCCGGGCACGACCGCACTGTCGAACACGGTGTGGTCGGCCAGCCACGGATGGGTGTTCAGGGAGAGCCGTCCTGTCAGGATGAGCCCACCGTCCGGCAGATCGACGACGGCTCCTATCAGCGGGTGACCGGTGCCGGTCAGACCAGCGGCGGTGACACCGGCGGTGGCACCGGTGCGGCTGAGCCAGAACCTCTCCCGTTGGAACGGGTAGGTCGGCAGGTCGACGGTCTGTGTGTCGCCGTCGGCGAAGCAGCGGGTCCAGTCCACCGGGACGCCGTGCACGAAGAGTTCGGCCGCGCTCCGCAGGAATTGGTCGAGGCCGCCCCGGTCGCGGCGGATCGAACCGGTGACCACGGCGGTGTGCTGGTCGCCGTGTTCGGCGGTGTCCCGGATGCCGACGGTGAGCACCGGGTGCGGGCTGCACTCGACGAACACGCCGTGTCCGGTGGCCAGCAGTTCGCCGACCACGTCGTCGAAGCGGACCGTACGGCGGAGGTTCTCGTACCAGTACTCGGCCCGCATGTCCGCGATGTCGTGTGGCTGCCCGGTGACGGCCGACCACATCGGAACGGTGCCGGAGCTGGGGGCGATCGAGCCGAGTTCGGCGAGCAGCCGGTCCCTGAGCGGCTCCACTTGCGCGGAGTGCGACGCGTAGTCCACCGGGATCCGGCGCACCGACACGCCCGCCGCGATCAATTCGGCCTCGAACCCGTCCACCGCGTCACTCCAGCCGGACACCACGGTCGCACGCGGCCCGTTCACCGCCGCCACGGACATCCGGCCGTGCCAGTCGGTGAGGGCGGTCTCCACCTCGGCCGCTGGCAGCGGCACCGACAACATCCCTCCTGTACCCGCCAGTTCGGTCAGGGCACGGCTG
This sequence comes from Streptomyces sp. NPDC055025, assembly GCF_053608565.1. Taxonomy (NCBI): domain Bacteria; kingdom Bacillati; phylum Actinomycetota; class Actinomycetes; order Kitasatosporales; family Streptomycetaceae; genus Streptomyces; species Streptomyces sp. NPDC055025. Next base: position 94,102 of record NZ_JBSGVS010000016.1, on the reverse strand, counting down.
CGTAGCACCACGATCCGGGCGGCGTCCGCGAGGGAGAGCCCGCCGGCGACGTACGCGGCCGCGATCTCGCCCTGTGAATGCCCCACTACGGCGGACGGAGTCACACCCCAGGACCGCCACAGCGCCGCCAACGACACCATCACCGCGAACAGTGCGGGCTGCACCACGTCCACCCGTTCGAGGGACGGTGCGTCGTTGGCGCCGGTCACCACGTCCAGCACCGACCAGCCGGTGAGGTCACCGATTTCCCGGTCGCACTCGCGCAGGGCCTCCGCGAACGCCGGGGCGACGGCGACGAGTTCTCTGGCCATCCCGACCCACTGGGATCCCTGGCCGGGGAAGACGAACACCACGTCGCCGGGTTCGTCGGTGAGATCGCCGAGCACCGCACGGCCGTCCGGTTCGCCGGAGGCCAGCGCCAGCACCCCCGCGCGCAGTTCTTCGGAGTCGTTGCCGACGACGACGGCACGGTGCTCGAACACCGACCGGCTGGTGACCAGGGAACTGGCAACGCGCACCGGTTCGTCCACCGGCCACTGGGCAAGCTGGGCGGCCTGGGCACGCAGGGCCGGGAGGCTGCGTGCGGACAGCACCCACGGCACACCGCGGGCCGGATCGCCGGCGCCGACGGCCGACGGCTCGGCGGCCGGGGCCTGCTCAAGGATCACATGAGCGTTCGTACCGCTGATGCCGAACGATGAGACGGCTCCACGCAGTGGTGCGTCGTGCTCCTGCCACGGGCGCCCGTCGGTGAGCAGCTCGACACCGCCCGCGCTCCAGTCCACATACGGTGACGGTTCGTCGACGTGGAGGGTTTTGGGCAACAGTCCGTGCCGCATGGCCATGACCGTTTTGATGATGCCCGCGACGCCCGCGGCGGCCTGGGTGTGTCCGATGTTCGACTTGATGGACCCCAGCCACAACGGCCGGTCCGGATCACGATCGCGCCCATAGGTGGCGAGCAGCGCCTCCGCCTCGATCGGGTCACCGAGTTTCGTACCCGTACCGTGGGCCTCGACAACGTCCACGTCGGCCGTCGACAGCCCCGCGTTCGCCAGCGCCTGCCGGATCACCCGCTGCTGGGAAGGGCCGTTCGGCGCCGTAAGACCGTTCGACGCACCGTCCTGGTTCACCGCCGAGCCACGCACCACCGCCAGTACCCGGTGGTTGTTGCGCCGAGCGTCCGACAGACGCTCCAGTACCAGCACTCCGACGCCCTCGCCCCAGCCGACGCCGTCCGCGGCGGCGGAGAACGGCTTGCACCGCCCGTCGGGCGCGAGTCCCCGCTGCCGGGCGAACTCCACGAAGGTGCCGGGCGTCGACATGACCGTCACTCCACCGGCGAGAGCGAGGGAGCACTCCCCTGCCCGCAGCGCCTGGGCCGCGAGGTGGACCGCGACCAGCGACGAGGAGCACGCGGTGTCCACGGTGACCGCGGGGCCGGTGAGACCGAGTGTGTAGGACAGCCGGCCCGACAACACACTGCCCGTGTTGCCGGTCAGCAGGATTCCTTCGAGGTCCTCGGGCATCCGGTCCACGCTGGGCGCATAGTCGTGGTACATCTGCCCGGCGAACACGCCGGTCTGGCTTCCGCGCAGCGACACCGGGTCGATACCGGCGCGCTCGATGGACTCCCACGCGGTCTCAAGGAGCAGCCGCTGCTGGGGGTCCATGCCCATCGCTTCCCGAGGCGAGATCTCGAAGAACCCAGCGTCGAACTCAGCCGCCGAGTGCAGGAAGCCCCCACCAGTGGCGTACGTGTGACCGGCCTTCTCGGGGTCGGGGTCGTACAGGCCCTCCGGCCAACCCCGGTCGTCCGGGAACCCGGACACCACGTCACGTTCCTCGGCCACGACCCGCCACAGGTCCTCCGGAGAGTACACGTCACCCGGGTAGCGACAGGCCATGGCGACGATGGCGATGGGCTCGTCGTCGCGTGCCAGGGCCGACGGAGCCGGTGGCGCGGCGTCCGGTCGCTCCCCGGCGAGCTCGGCCAGCAAATGGCTGATCACGTCTCGGGGCGTCGGGTAGTCGAATACCAGTGTGGTCGGCAGCCTCGACCCGACCGCGGCAGTGAGCCCGTTGCGGAGTTCGACGGCGGTCAGGGAGTCCAGCCCGAGGTCCTGGAAGGTCCTGTCCAGGTCGAGGGCCTCGGGCTCGGTGTGGCCGAGCACGGCGGCCGTGGTGTCCCGCACCAGCTTGGCCACCCCGGCCGCCCGGTCGGCGAGCGGCAGGTCCGCCAACCCGGGGAGGGACCCTTCACCCGCGGTCCGCCGCCCCGGAGTTCCGGCCCGGACGAGGCCGCGCAGCAGTGGCAGCACCTCGCCTCTACGCACGGCGGCGGTCTCGAACCGCATCGGCACGACCAGCGCGCGGTCCTGCCGCAGCGCCAGATCGAACAGCGACACCCCCGTGTCGTGCGGCAGCGGCAGCACACCTGTCCTGGCCATCCGGGCCAGATCGGCGTCCGTCATGGTCTCGGCCATTCCGCCGGCCGGCGCCCACAGACCCCACGCCAGGGAGGTGGCAGGCAGACCGAGAGCCACGCGGTGGCGCGCCAGCGCGTCGAGGAAGGCGTTGGCCGCCGAGTAGTTCGCCTGTCCGGCGGCGCCGATCTGTGCCGAGACCGACGAGTAGAGTACGAACGCGGTGAGGTCCAGCTCCCGGGTCGCCTCGTGCAAGGCCCACGCGGCGTCGGCCTTGGGCCGCAGTACCGCGTCGATGCGTGCTCCGGTCAAGGAGGTCACGATGCCGTCGTCCAGGACACCGGCGGCATGGACGACAGCACGCACCGGATACTCGGCGGGGACGTCGCGCAGTACAGCGTCCAGTGCCGGTCGGTCCGCGGCGTCGCAGGCAACGATGGTGACCTCGGCGCCCAGCTCGGCCAGGTCGTCCTGTAGCCGGGCCGCCGACGGAGCGGCCGGGCCGCTGCGGCTCAGTACGAGCAGATGACGTACACCGTGGACACGCACCAGGTGCCGGGCCAGGGAGGCACCCAGCTCGCCGGTGCCACCGGTGAGCAGAACGGTCCCGTTCTTGTCGAACCGGAGCTCCGGCGCTTCAGCCACCGGTGCGAGCCGGGCCAGGCGTGGTGCCAGGACAACGCCGTCGCGCAACGCGACCTCCGGCTCCGCCGAGTCCGGCACCGACGCCGGATCAGGCCGGCCGTCCACGGCGACGATCCTGAACCGTCCAGGATGCTCGGTGTTCGCCGAACGGATCAGTCCACGCACCCCGGCCGCCGCCACATCGCGCTCGTCGAGCATGAACACCAGGCACGCGTCGGCGAATCGTTCATCGGCCAGCCATCCCTGAACCAGCCGAAGCGCCTCCTGTGTCACCTCGTGCACCGACGTGACGACATCACCGCGGGCCTCGGGCACGGACACCACGAGGAGAGACGGTACGGAGCCGGGCAGTTCGGTGGGGTCGGCCCCCCAGGACAGCTCGGCGTACTCCCCGGGACGGGCCCATGCCGTCTCGACCGGTATCCAGTCCACGTGGAAGAGGTGGTTGCCCAAGGGATCGACGGAGCCGTGCGCCTCCCGCCACGTCAGGGACTCGACGGTCGCCACCGAAGCGCCGTCCGAGTCGGCGATCCGCAAGGTCACCTGGTCGGGCCCTGTCGGGGTGACTCGTACCCTCAACCGGCTCGCTCCGGTCGCGTGGATCTCCACACCCCGCCAGGCGAACGGCAGCACCTTGGGCCCGCTCCCGGTCACCGCACCCGGAAGCCATGGGTGCAGCGCGGCGTCGAGCAGCGCCGGATGGATGACGAAGGTATCCGTCCCGCGTACAGGCAGCTCGACCTCGGCGAGAATGTCGTCGCCGGACCGCCACAGCCGTCGCAGCCCTTGGAAGGCCGGCCCGTAGTCGTAACCGTGCTCGGCCAGCCGCTCGTAGATGTCGGCCGTGTCGACCTCGACCGCATCCGGCGGTGGCCAAGCGCCGACGTCGGACCGCACTGCGGATACGTCGCTCAGCACACCGCTCGCGTTGCGCGTCCACACGTCTTCGGTGGCGTTGCGCGAGTCGACGGCGACATCCCTGCGTCCGGCGGCGTCCTCGGCCGACACGGTCACACGGATCAGGACCACCTCGTGCTCGGTGAGCGTCAACGGCGAGGTCAGCGTCAGATCATCGATCCGGGAACTTCCCACCCGGTCACCTGCCGCGACCGCCAACTCCACGAAGGCGGCTCCGGGCAGCAGCAGTCCACCGGGGACGTGATGATCGGCGAGCCAGGGGTGGGTGCTGAGGGATATCCGACCCGTCAGAACCGTCGCGTTGTCGGGTAGTTCGACGACCGCGGCGAGGAGGGGATGCCCGGCGTCGGACTGCCCGGCCGAGGACGCATCACCCGCGGCCGGTTCCAGCCAGTAGCGCTGACGCTGGAAGGGATACGTCGGCAACGGGACCCGCTGCGGGGCCTGATCGGCGAACAGCCCGGCCCAGTCCACCTCCGCACCATGCACAAAAGCGTGGGCGAGCGCGTTGAGGGCCTGCCGGTACTCCGACCGATCCCCACGCAGTACCGGAACACTGTCCTCGACCAGAGCCGACAACACCCCGTCCGGCCCCAGTTCCAGCCACGCCTCCGCCCCCGCCGCTGCCACCGCATCAGCGAACCGCACCGGCCGCACCACATGCCCGACCCAGTACTCCGGATCACCCCACTCGTCCGCCACCGCCTGCCCGGTCACGGTCGAAACGACCGGCAACCGCGGCGGTGCGAAAGACAGCCCCGCGACCACCTGGCGGAACTCCTCCAGCACCGGCTCCATCAACGGCGAATGAAACGCATGACTCACATCAAGCCGCTTCGTCCGCCGCCCCGACAGAGCCGACACCAACCGCGCAACCTCCGCCTCACCACCGGAAACCACCACCGAACCAGGCGCATTCACCGCAGCAATCCCCACAGCCGGGATGCCCGCCAGCAACGGCGCAACCTCCTCCTCCGAAGCCTCCACCGCCACCATCACCCCACCCGACGGCAACGCATCCATCAACCGAGCCCGCGCCGACACCAGCACACACGCATCCGCCAGACCCAGCACCCCCGCCACATGAGCAGCAGCAATCTCCCCCACCGAATGCCCCACCAACACCGCAGGCCGCACACCCCACGACTCCAACAACCGGAACAACGCCACCTGCACCGCAAACAACGCCGGCTGCGCCACCCCGGTCCTCTCCAACCCCACACCGGAAACGATCACATCCCCGACCGGCACATCCAGACCCGCCGCCACCTCATCGAACGCCTCCCGGAACACCGGAAACGCCTCATACAACTCCCGCCCCATCCCCACCCGCTGACCACCCTGACCAGCAAACAGGAACCCCACACCACCAACCGAACCCGAACCCACCACCGGCACACCAGCAGCCAGCTCAGCCCGATCCGAACCCAGCAACACCGCCCGATGCCCAAACACCGAACGCCCCGACACCAACGACCAACCCACATCCACCAAACCGCCATCACCGGCACCGTCGCCGGCCAACGCAAGAGCGGACACCCGCGCCACCTGCTCCCGCAACGCCTCCCCCGACCGCGCGGACACCACCCACGGAACCACCGGCATCACACCACCAGCACGCCCACCAGCAGGAACAGCAGAAACAGCAGGAACAGCAGCCGGGTCACCCTCCTCCACGATCACATGCGCGTTCGTCCCGCTGATCCCGAACGACGACACCCCAGCCCGACGCGGACGACCATTCGCAGACCACTCCCGCGACTCCGCCAGCAACTCAACAGCCCCCGCCGACCAGTCCACATGAGACGTCGGCGCATCCAGATGCAACGACCGCGGCAAGACCCCGTGCCGCATCGCCAACACCATCTTGATCACACCAGCGATCCCCGCGGCCGCCTGCGTGTGCCCGATGTTCGACTTGACAGAGCCCAGCCACAGCGGACGGTCCGGATCACGGTCCTGCCCATAGGTGGCAAGCAACGCCTGCGCCTCGATCGGATCACCGAGCCGCGTCCCCGTCCCATGCGCCTCCACCGCATCCACATCAGCCGCCGACAACCCCGCACTCGCCAACGCCTGCCGAATCACCCGCTCCTGCGACGGACCATTCGGCGCCGTCAACCCATTCGACGCACCATCCTGATTCACCGCCGAACCACGCACCACCGCCAACACAGAATGGTTATTGCGCCGGGCATCCGACAAACGCTCCAGCAACAACACCCCCACACCCTCAGACCAACCCGTACCATCAGCCGACGCCGAAAACGACTTGCACCGACCATCCACCGCCAACCCACGCTGACGCGAAAACTCCACAAACGTCCCAGGCGACGACATCACCGTCACCCCACCCACCACCCCCAACGAACACTCACCACTCCGCAAAGCCTGCGCCGCCACATGCAACGCCACCAACGACGACGAACACGCCGTATCCACCGTCAACGCAGGACCCGTAAAACCAAACGTGTAAGCAATACGACCGGACATCACGCTCGGCGAACTGCCGGTCAGCAGGAATCCACTGAGGCTGTCGGGGGCCGAATGCCGGCGGGGGCCGTACTCTTCGGCGGTGGCACCGATGTAGACGCCGGTCGCGCTGCCGCGCAGCGTCTGGGGGTCGATGCCGGCGTTCTCGAACGCCTCCCACGCCGTCTCCAACAGCAGCCGCTGCTGCGGGTCCATGCCCAGCGCCTCGCGCGGCGAGATTCCGAAGAAGTCCGCGTCGAAGTACGCGGCGTCGCCCAGGAATCCGCCGTGGTGTACCGGGCCCGGTGCCCAGCCGCGGTCGGTCGGGAAGGCGGAGATGACGTCCCGTTCGCCGGAGAGGAGGTCCCACAGTTCGGCCGGTGAGGATGCCCCACCCGGGAATCGGCAGCCGATGCCGACGATCACGATCGGGTCGTCCTCGGCGGTCGCCGCCGCCGACGGGGTGTGGACAGCCGCGGCCTCGTCAGGAGGCACGTCGAAGAGCGAGCGGTGCACATGCGCGGCGAGCACACGCGGAGTCGGGTGGTCGAACACCAGTCCTGTGCGCAGCGGGAGTCCGGTTTCGGCGACCAGGGCGTCGCGGAGTTCGACCGAGGTCACGGAGGTGAGGCCGAGGTCGCGGAAGGTGGTGTCGATGTCGATGTCCGCCGCGGCGGTGTCGACGACCCGCGCGACGTTCCGGCTCACCAGGTCGATGACGGCCGCGTCGGGGTCGGGCAGGGCCGCGAGCCTCTGCCGGAGCGCTTCGGCCTGGGAGGGCTCGTGCACCGGTTCGTCCGTGCGCGGTATGCCGAGCCAGTGCCGGTCCCGTTGGAATGCGTACGTAGGCAGAGTGATCCGGCGGGCGGTGGTGCCCTCGAACAGGCGCGGCCAGTCCACGTGGACGCCGTGCGCGAAGAGACGGCCGACGGAGGTGAGTACACGCGTCGCTTCGGCCTCGCCGGCCCGGAGCGCGGAGAGCGCGAGAGCGTCCGGGAGGTGGTCGCCGATCGCGCCGGTCAGGGCGGCGTCCGGCCCGACTTCCAGGAACGCGGTCGCCTCGGCACGCCTGATCGCGTCCGAGAACCGTACCGGCTGCCGTACGTTGCGCACCCAGTATTCCGGCGAGGCCACCTCGTCCGCGGTGACCGGCGCCCCGGTGACCGTGGAAATCATCGGCACGCGTGGAGCGTGGAACGACAGGCCTTCCACAAACCGTCGGAAGTCCGGCAGCATCGGGTCCATCAGGGGCGAGTGGAACGCATGGCTGACGGTGAGGCGTTTGACGCGCCGCCCTCGGGCTCCCAGCCGCCCGGCGATCTCGTCGACGGCGGTGTCGACGCCTGACAGGACAACCGAGTTGGGGCCGTTGACGGCGGCGATGTCGACGGCGTCGGTCCGGTCGCCGACCAAGGTGCGGACTTCGTCCTCGGTGGCCTCGACGGCGATCATGGCCGCGCCCCCGGCGGGCAGGGCCTGCATGAGCCGGGCGCGGGCCGCCACCAGGGCGCAGGCGTCGGGCAGTTCGAGCACGCCGGCCAGGTGGGCGGCCGCGATCTCGCCGACGGAGTGGCCGACCACCACGTCCGGGCGAATGCCCCAGGACTCCAGCAGCCTGGCCAGCGCGACCTCGACCGCGAACAGGGCGGGCTGGGTCCAGCCGGTCTGATCGAGCCCCTCACCCGAGTCGATCGTCTCCGCCAGCGAGCCGCCGGTCAGCTGGTCCAAGTGGTCGCATATCTCGTCGAATGCCCGGCCGAACTCCGGGTAGGTCGCGCGGAGTTCGCGTCCCATGCCGATGCGTTGCGCACCCTGGCCGGTGAAGACCAGGCACAGTCGCGGGTCGTCGAGAGCAGCCGTCCCGGGATGGGCCAAGTCGCGTAGGCCGGCGACCAGTTCGTCCGCTCCGGTACCGACCACGACCGCACGGTGGGCGTACGTGGCCCGGGTCGTGGCCAGGGAGCGGCCGACGTCCACCGGGTCGGCGTCGGCCAGGGCGGCAAGCCGGTCCGCCTGGGCGCGAAGAGCCGCCGGGGTGCGGCCGCTCACCACCCACGCTATGGGCGACATCGAGGATGTGGCGTCGGGGCGTTCGGTCTGCGCACGCCCGTCTGTCAGCACCAGATGGCAATTGGTGCCGCCCATCCCGAAGGAGCTGACTCCGGCCACCAGGGGCTTGTCGGGGCTGGGCCACGGACGCAGTTCCCTCGCCACCTCCAGACGCAGTTCCGCGAGTGGAATGCCGGGATGGGGAACCTCGTGGTGCAGCGTCGCCGGGATGGCACGGTGGTGCACCGCGAGCACCGTCTTGACCAGGCCCGCTATCCCAGCGGCCCCTTCGAGGTGGCCGATGTTCGTCTTGACGGAGCCGACCACCACCGGGGCGTCGGCGGGACGTGACCCGCCCAGTTCGGCGCCGAGCGCGGCCGCTTCGATCGGGTCGCCCACGGGAGTGCCGGTGCCGTGCAGTTCGACGTACTGGATGTCGGTGGAGGCGACGCCGGCGGCCTGGTGGGCCGCCGCGAGTACGGCGCGCTGGGCGTCCACGCTCGGGGTGGCGAGGGTTCCCTCACCACCATGGTTGACAGCACCGCCGAGGATGGTCGAAAGAATGGTGTCGCCGTCGGCGATCGCCGCGGCCAAGGGCTTCAGCAGAACAGCCGCGGCGCCTTCACCGCGGACGAATCCGTTGGCCCGTGCGTCAAATGTGTAGCAGACACCATCAGGTGACAGCGCACCCCATTCGGCAAGCAACGCCGAGTTCTCGGAGCCGAGCAGCAGGTTGACGCCGGCGGCGATGGCCACCTCGGACTCGCCGCGCCGCAGGCTCTCGCAGGCCAGGTGCACGGCGACCAAGGAGGAGGACTGGCCGGTGTCCACGACCAGGCTGGGGCCGTCCGCGCCGAGGAAGTAGGAGAGCCGATTGGCGATGACGCTGCGGTGCGTCCCGATGGCGGTGTGCCTGCTGTACGTGTCGGGGCCTCCGCGCCTGCTCAACTCGGCATAGTCGTCCCAGATCGCGCCGACGAACACGCCGAGGCGGCCGGTGTCCGTGGGCCGGATGCCACCGTTCTCGAGTGCCTCCCAGCCGAGTTCGAGGATGAGGCGCTGCTGCGGATCGGTTGCGTCGGCCTCCTGCGCGGTCATCCCGAAGAACTCGGCATCGAACCGGTCGACATTGTCGAGGAAACCACCCCGAGCCTGGCCGGCCGTCGATCCCGGGCGTCCGGCGGGAGAGGAGGTGACCGCGTCGGTGCCGGTACTCAACAGCCGCCAGAACTCCTCAACGCTATTCGCACCGGGGAAGCGACAGGACAGACCGATAACCGCAACGGCATCATCTATCGTTTCGATATCGCCAACGGAGCCACTCATAGATCCCCCACCGTCGATTCATTCGGAACAATGGCAGCACACGGATCACCAGGCACCGATGCTAGGTCATGAAGCCTCTGAAATACCCCCCTAATAAACCCCTACGGGAGGGGTGCATCTTTGCTGACAGTGACAATATTCCGCTCGACGGAAGGCCGGCGGAAAACTGGCGGAAAAAGAAGATGCGCCCGGTCCATGAAACAGACCGGGCGCATCATTTGGGGCAGCGCAAATTTCTCACAGCTGGTGCTGATACCGAAAGCACTCGCGCGGCACGACGCCGTTGCGAGGGAACAGAATGAGCCGTTCCGGGAAGCTAGGGGACCAGGATCGCCTTGCCGACAGTGGTGCGCTCCTCGAATGCCCGGTGGGCCGCGGCGGCGTCGGCCAGCGGGAGTACCTGCCCGATGACCGGCTTCAGCGTGCCGGCCACGGCGAGGTCGAAGGCCGCCTTGCGCAGCCGGGCACCGTACTCGGGCTGCAGGAAGACCCGCGGTCCGAAGCCGGAGACGGCCACGCCACGGACGTACACCTGCTCGGGATCGAACTGCGGGACCTTGCCACTGGCCGTGCCGTAGACGACCATCCGTCCGACGCCCATCGCCAGCAGGTCGAACGCGGCCTGGGAAACAGCCCCGCCGAGGGAGTCGAACACGACCTGGACGCCGCCGGGGGCGATGTCGCGGACGCGCTGGTCCCAGTCCTTGTCCGTGTAGTCGACGACGTGGTCCGCACCGAGCTGCTTGGCGAGCGCGAGCTTCTTCTCGCTTCCGGCCAGGGCGATCACCTCGGCGCCCGCGTTCTTGGCCAGCTGCACCAGCAGGCTGCCGACGCCGCCCGCGGCGGCCTCGACCAGGACGACGTCCTTCGGCTGGATGTCGGCGACCTCGGTCACGCCGACGGCGACCAGTCCCTGCCCGAAGAGCGCCAGCGCTTCGTGATCCCCCAGCCCGTCAGGGATCGTCTGGGCCGCCCCGGCGGGGAGGACCGCCAGTTCGGAGTAGCCGCCGCCGGTCGGAGCGGTGCCGACGACCTTCTGTCCGACCCACTCGTCACCTACACCCGGGCCGACCTTCACGACCGTGCCCGCGACCTCGAAACCGGGTGCGCACGGCAGCGGCGGATCCGGGAACCAGCTGAACTGCTGCATCAGTCCGGACCGGATCTGGGTCTCGGCATAGCTGATCCCCGCGGCGCTGACCCGGACCAGCAGCTGCCCCTCCCCCGCCTCGGGGTCAGGGACCTCGTCGACTTTGAGCACCTCGGGCGGCCCGTACTCATGAAACCGAACAGAACGCATACTGTGTCTCCTAGCCTGATGCCGTCACAGTCATCACAATCGGACCGTCAGTCCGCTTAGGAGCGGCATCATAACTCATGGTCACCAAGCGATGTCAAGGGAGCCGGATGTGGCCGTCAAGGAGCGAGCCGACGCCGCGCACAACCGACGCAGGATCCTGGCCACGGCCCAGCGGCTGATCCATGAAGGCGGCGTCGACCACGTGTCGATGGACGACATCGCGGAAGCAGCGGGAGTCGGCAAAGGCACGCTGTTCCGACGTTTCGGAAACCGCGAGGGCCTCATCAGCGCCCTGTTCGAACAGCTCACGGAGGACTGGCACTCGGGAGCCCTCGACCGGCTGGCCGACCCGCTCCTGCCGGCCCACGACCGAGTGCTGCGCTTCATCGGTGAACTGTTCGACGAGATCGTCGTGCCCGGCCGGCCGCTGTTGCGTGAACTCGAACACCACGTCGGCTCGAACCACAACGCAGGCCGGTACCTCCTGTGGCACGCCCGCCTCGCAGACACGATTTCCGAAGCACGCCCCGATCTCGACGCCGGATTCATGGCTCACGCGATCCTGGGCGTTCCTCGCGCGGAGTTCGTCGACATGCTGGTCGACACAGGCATGAGCATGGACGCCGTACGCGCCGGCGTGCTCTCGCTCACCCGGTCGGCACTCACCGCGCCTCCCTCGCCCGACTCGGCCTGAGGCACGGCGCGCGGATCGGATCCCGCAGACAGCGGGGCAGACAGCGGGAGAGGCTTCTGCCGATGAGGCATGGGCCCCTGCCCGGGACCACCCGGGGCGCCGCGGAACGTCGGGCCGCGTGCGCCTTCACCCCAGCTTCGCGCGCAGATCACTCCGGCCTGCGACATGAAGTTTCCGGTATGTACTGGTCAGGTGCTGCTCCACGGTGCTGACCGTGATCGACAGGGCACGCGCGATCTGCTGATTGGTCTCGCCCTGAGCGGCGAGCAGGGCCACCCGCTGTTCGGACAGACTGAGCTTGTCCAGATATCTGGCGTACCGGTCGGTCACCTTGTAGGCGGCGACACGGTGCGAGACCGTACTCGGCAGATCACCCCATTGCAGGCGGTGGAGCGTGGAGAAGAAGCCGGGCCGTCCGAGGGCCTCCCGAAGGATGCCGAAGAGCTCTTCCCGCAGCCCCTGTCGGCGGCGGCTCCTGGCGCTCACCAGGCCGAACAGCCGCGCATGGTCGGCGGCGGGCGCGGCGAACCTGTCCAGCTGGGAATCAATCATCTTGAACGCGTTGTCGTAGTCACCAACGCCCAGGTAGGCTGCGGCCATTGCGAATCGCCACGGGTACAGATCCAGGTCCAGGCCCCATGACGCCATCAGTCGGCCACAGCTCATGAAGTCGGCCAGCGCGGAGAGGTGTTCGCCATCGGCGAGATGGTAGTGGCCTCGGGCGTACAGATATCCGAGACAATGCCTGGTCTCGTAGATCGGCGCCGCTACGGACCGCCGTACCCATTCCTTCGCGGCGGCGAGCTCCCCCAGGTCGGTGTGCCCGGCGATGAGGCAGGAGAGCGGTCCTCCGATCCACGCGCCCGTCCGCTGGGGCGGGACCATGTCGAACACGGCCTCGGCGCGGGCGATTCCGACCAGGACGTCGCCCCGGTACAGAGAGGCTTCCGCACGTGTCGCCAGCAGGCGGGCCGACCAGGCGTCGGCGCCGAGCCGAGCCGCGTCCGGCAGTGCTCCGTCACACCAGGAGATCGCGGCCTCCAGGCGGTTGCTGTGCACCAGGGCCGTGATGGCCGCCATGACGGCGGGTGCGGTGTCCTCACCGAACTTACTGGCGGAGAGGGCGGAGGTGGCACTGTCGACCGGATCGGGCAGTCCCGAGTCACCGAGCAGGCGGCTCGCCAGCGCCCAGGCCGCCCGCTTCTGTGCCAAGCCATTGGCCGGGCCGTCGAGTCGACGGCTGTCCGCATCCGTGACCACCGTACGCAGAAGGCTGGGGAATTCGCAGGCGATGAGCAGCCGGTCGGCCTCCGCCTCGGCATGCAGCCGGCCGTCCTTCGAATCCATCTCCTCGATTCTCCGGCCCAGGAAGGCCAGCAACTCCTTTGCTTGCCACAGTAATTCGGGAACCACATCCCTTTGTTTGACCACAGTCATCAGCTGGTCAAGTCCTTCCACAATTCATCTGGCGAATGGCCCGCCACGGCGCTGTGGCAGCACGGAGTGACCGGTACCGGAAGACAGGGGAAGGGAACGGCTTCCGCTCGACCTTCGAAGTGTTCCCCTCGATCTGTCACATCCCGGACGCCGGGCCGGGTATTCTGAGGCGGCTGCGGAGATGGATCGAAGACTGGTTCATCACCAATTGGTCAAAAATGACCGAAAAGGTGGCATTTTCGATGACGGTGAGCAGTCAGATCGCTCAGGAACCACGATGGCTGTGACGCGGCCGTAGCGCGGTCCCGGCGTCATGCGTTCGTGAAGTCTCGGTCATACAACGGCCCCCCAGTCGTCGCTGTCGCCTCTACTTCCACTCATCATGGCCGATGACATCCTCCGGCCGTCCTCGATCCGTCCCGGCACCGTCCTTTCCCGCATATGCCCTCCCAGCGACGCCGGGAGATACCCGGGTTCGACCTGATCCAGGTGTTTACTCCTGCTTCTTACTGATACCCGAGTAAATAAACAGTCATCGGCTGATCTTCCGCGAGGCTTGAACGACGGCGTCGGGTGTTGTAGCGGTGCAACCAGCGGAACAGGTCGAGGCGGGCTTCGCGCTCGTCGGCCCAGGCACCGCGGCCCTGGAGGGTCGCCCGCTTGCACGTGGCGTTGAAGGACCCGGCGAGCGCGTTGTCCGCAGAACTGCCGACAGCGCTTTCGTGTTCACGGTCGCCGCGGTGAAGCTGCGGCCGATGAGGTCGGCCGCCTTCGCGGCGGCCGGGTCCGCGATGGTGATGCGGTGCTTCCCGCGCAGCCGCAGTCCGGTCAGGCCTGCCCGGCGCATGATGCGGGCGACCCTCTTGTGGTTGACCAACTCGCCCGTCTCACACGGTTCGGCGGTGATCCCGGGGACGCCGTAGGTGCCGCCCGCGTCCTGGTGAACCATGTGCATCCGGGCGGCGAGCTGCCGTCCGGGGATCGTACGGGGCGATGGTGTCGTTCCATGCGCCGCGGAAGTCGTCCCGCTGGACGCGCCGCGGGATCGCCTGGCGTTCGTCCTTGATGAGTGTGCGCCCGGTGGGACAGTCGTTCTCGTCGACTCGGCCGGCCCGCGCTGGAACGTCTTGATCTGCCGGAATGCCGACTCCGCCTCCCACCGCATGGTGGAGCCCTGCCATCTCCGCCGCCGGATGCGCGAACTTCACGTCCAGCACCGCCAGGGCGGTTTCCGTGATTCCCACGAATTCCCTCTACTACCCCCCTACTACCCCCCCTACTACGTCACAGAACGCACTCGTCCAGATTCAGGCAGTAGTGAGTTGATGGCCCCTCACCAGCGCGTCTCCCCGGCGAAATACTTCGCCGCCTTGCGCGGGATTTCGCGCTCTTCCTCTCAGATCCTCAGGATCCAGTGTCTCGTGTGCCCAAGATCCGGGGTCAACGCCCGAAATACTTTTCGAAGGCTTACCAGGAAACAGGTAGCCTCGTCTGCGACGGCCGGGACGGAGCCGGCTACCACTCACGTCTCATGGGGGAGGCTGAATGAAGTTCCGGATCCTCGGACCGCTGGAAGTGCGCGCGAACCACCGGAAAATGCAGTTGACCGGTGCACGCCAGCAAATAGTGCTCGCCATGCTCCTTCTCAACGTGAACCAGAGCGTCACGCTCGGGGACCTCGTCGACGCCGTCTGGGACGATCCACCCCGTACCGCCGAAAAGCAGATCCGCAACACGGTCTCCACGCTGCGCGGACTCCTCAAATCCGCGGGGGTGACCACCCTCTCCACCGCCGTCGGCGCGGGCAGCTACCGCCTCGACCTTCCTGACGACCAGTTGGACCTGGCGACGTTCGTCAACTCGCTGGCCAACGCACGCCACCGCGCCGGAGCCGGGCAGTTGGCCGAGGCCGTCGCCGAGTACCGGGCAGGGCTCGCCCTGTGGCGTGGACCAGCACTGGCCGGTCTGGACAATTCGGCCCTGAGACCGCACACATCACGGCTGGAAGAGCAGCGGCTCACCGCACTCGAGGAGTGCATAGACCTCGAACTCGCCCAGGGCAACCACCAGGCGGTGGTGGCTGAACTGACAGACGCGCTGAGCGTACATCCGCTGCGGGAACGGCTCGCCGGCCAACTCATGCTCACGCTGTACCTGTCCGGCCGCCAGGCACACGCGCTCACCGTATACGAGTCGACCCGTCGGCGATTCGCGGACTCGCTCGGCATCGAACCGGCCCCGGAACTGCGCCAGTTACGGCAGCGCATTCTCACCAATGACGCAACCCTCGGCCGCCCCAGGGCCTTCGCGGTCGCACAACCCGCCAGATACAACCTGCCCAAGGACATCAGCCACTTCACCGGCCGGGAGCGGGAGTTGCACACTCTGGTCGACAAGGTGACCGCGCACCGCGACCGCTCCGCGCCGAACACCGTGACGCTCGCCGCCATCGACGGCATGGCCGGCGTGGGCAAGACATCGCTCGCGGTGCACCTGGCGCACCGCATGACGGACAGCTACCCCGACGCACAGCTGTACCTGGACCTGCAAGGACACACGCAGGGGCAGCCGCCGCTGCATCCGGGTGCCGCGCTGGAAAAACTCCTGCGCTCGGTGGACGTCGCCAGGAGCCACATCCCCGAGGACCTGGAAGAGCGGGCCGCCTTGTGGCGGGCCCGGCTCACCGGCCTGCGGGCAGTCGTCGTCCTCGACAATGCGGCGAGCATCGCCCAGATCCGGCCGCTGCTTCCGGGTACGGCCGACTGTCTGATCCTGGTCACCAGCCGCAACCGGCTCACCGATCTGGACGCCGCCGCAGTGCTCTCGCTGGACGCGCTGACCCCTGCCGACGCGGAGCGGCTGCTCGACCGGATCGTGGGCGGCGGGCGCGTGGCCAACGAGCCCAAAGCCGTGGGCGAGTTACTGCGGATGTGCGGGTATCTGCCACTGGCCGTCCACATCACGGCGGCGAGGCTGCGCCACCGGCCGGCGTGGACCATCGCCTATCTGACGTCCCGGCTGCGCAACTGCCAACGGCGGCTGGCCGAACTGCAGACCGCAGAAAACAGCGTCTCCGCCGTCTTCGATTCATCGTACCAGCAGGTCCTCCCCCAGCATCAGCACCTGTTCCGGTTGCTGGGGGCGTTGCCGGGAACGGACTTCGACTCGTACGCCGCGGCCTCGATCGCCGGGATCGACCGGGAGAGCGCCGACAGCATCCTGGAGGCGCTGCTCGACGTACACCTGTTGCAGCAGTCGAGCGAGGATCGCTACCAGTTGCACGGCCTGCTCCGGGCCTACGCCGTGCACCTGGCCGGCGCCGAAATGCCGGAAGCCGAGCGGGACGCGGCACTGACCCGGCTGTTCGACCACTATCTGCGGACCGCGGTAGCGGCCATGGACATCATCGCTCCGCACTGGCAGCCCGACCGCCCTCCGGCACCCCTCCCCAGCAGATCGGGGCCATCAGTGGCCACGCAGGACCAGGCCATGGACTGGTTGGAATCAGAGTGGCCGAACCTGCTGGCCGCCGCGGAGACGGCCGGGCGCGACTGGCCGGGACACAGCGCCGAACTGTTCTCGGTGCTCCGCCATTACCTCTACATCCGGGGTCAGCACAACGAGGCACTCTCGCTGCACACCCGTGTCGTCGCCCTGGCCTACGACAGCGACGACCAGAAGATGGAGAACCTCGCGCGTTACGGTCTGGGCCTGGCCAACCAACGGCTCGGCCACTACGACACCGCCCTCACCCACTTCCGCCAGGCCCTCGCTCTCGCCCGTGACACCGGTGACCACGTGACCCATGGCCGCTCGCTCAGCAACATGGGCCTGGTGCTCCACGGGCTCGGCCGATACGAGGCCGCCCTCACCCACTTCGGCCAGGCCCTGGACCTGGCCCGCGACACCGGCACACCGAGCGCGGAGTGTTACGCCCTGTGCAGTCTGGGCCTGGTGCACGAACGCCTCGGCGACTACGACACCGCCCTCACCCATCTGCGCCACGCCCTGGCCATCGCCCAGCGCATCGAAGACCGGGACATCGAGGGCTACGCGCTGAGCAACCTTGGCCGGGTGCACCGCTATCCGGGCCATTACGAGCAGGCATGCAACGACCTGCGCCGGGCTCTGACGCTCGCCTGGAACACCAGCGCCCGGGATCTCGAAGGGCACGCCCTCTGCGGCCTCGGCCTGGTGCACGAACGCCTCGGCCACTACGACACCGCCCTCACCCACTTCCGCCAGGCCCTCGACCTCGCCCGCGAAACCAGCACCCGCGACCTCGAAGGCCACGCCCTCTGCGGCCTCGGCCTCGTACACGAACGCCTCGGCCACTACGACACCGCCCTCACCCACCTCCACCAAGCCCTCGACCTCGCCCGCGAAACCAGCACCCGCGACCTCGAAGGGCAGGCGCTCAACAGCCTCGGCGGGGTCGCCCGGATGCGGGGCAACCCCGCCGAGGCTGTTGATCTGCACGCTCACGCGCTGGTCATCGGCGAGGGGACCGGCGACGTGTACCGCCAGAGCGAGGCGTATCTGGGCCTCGCCGCGGCCTACCGGGCGCTCGGCGAGCCGGACATCGCGCGCAAGCACGAGCGGCTGGCCAAGCAGCGCGAGTGGCGTGCCAGGGATTCCGCGACGCTCGGCTGAGCCGGACCGCCGCTACAGTCCGCGGACCGACAGGCTGTGGTGAAAGATATCGAGCGGGTCCCACGCTGTCTTGATCTGCTGGAGCCGGGCGTAGTTGTCCTTGTAGTAGATCGTCGGCCAGGGAACCGACGAGGTGTTCCAGGCGGGGTCCGCGAGGTCCACGTCGGGCCAGTTGACATAGTTCCCGTCGGTGACGGTGCCCGGCACCGGCACGCCACCGGTGTTCGCGTACACGTCTCGGTACACCTCTCGGACCCACTGCAGCTGCCTTGCCTCCTCACCGGCGTCGGACCAGTAGTTGACGAACGAGGCGAGCATTACCGAGTCCCGGTGCGCCACCGCCGTCGCCGTCGGGGCGAACGAGTTGACCTTCCCGCCGAAGGAGAAGAGGGCCATTATGCCCGTGGCATAGGAGTAGGCGTCGCTGGTCAGGTAGGTGTAGGCGGTGCGCAGTTGATCCGGCGTGTAGCCCTTCTTGTGGTAGGCGCCCTTGGTCTTCGACCGCAGCAGCAGGCTGGGGATGCCGAACACATCCGCCACTTCGGTCGCGCTGGTGGTCGTCGTGTAGAGCCACGGCAGGTTGCCCGTGGTGCTCGTCGTCGGGGCCGGACCGACATTGAGCGTCATCGCGGCGGCGAAGTCCGTCAGCAACTGCTGGGTACCGGGCACAGTGGGGTCGACCTGGGCCCTGATGGCCACGCCGCCCTTGCCCTTGCGGACCGCCAGGAACGATGCCCACAGCTGGTTGGCGGCAGCGCCAGGGGCGCTGTTCTGCTCGTGCCAGGTGGCGAAGTTGGTGGCGATCGTCGTGAAGACCGCGGCATTCAGCTGGTCCCAGCTCCAGCTGAGGGAGGTGATCATGATTCCGCCCGGACAACTGGGCAGCAGCCTGGTGGGATCGGTGCCGGCGGCGTCCGGCGAGCGCAGCCAGAACCGGGTGACGATGCCGAAGTTTCCGCCGCCGCCCCCGGCGTGCGCCCACCACAGGTTCCGGTTGGGGTCGGTTGCCGCGCGGGTGGCGATCACGGCCCGAGCCTTGCCGTAGGCATCGACCACGACGACCTCGACGGCGTACAGGTTGTCCGCGACCAGACCGTGCTGACGGGACAGGACGCCGTAACCGCCGCCGGTGATGTGGCCGCCGACCCCGACGGATGGGCAGGAGCCGCCCGGTATCGTCACGCCCCAGCCGAAGTCGAGGGTGCGGTAGACCTGCGAGAGGGTCGCCCCAGCTTCGACCGCGAAGGCGTTCATGCCCGCGTCGAAGTATACCGAACGCATTTCGGACAGGTCGATGACCACGCTTATGTTCGGATCGTCGACGAAGTTCTCCAGGCAGTGCCCACCACTGCGCACCGCGACTCTCTTCTTGGCCGCCACCGCCTCGTTGACGGCCTGCACGACCTGGTCCGTGGACCCGACAAGCCGAACGCTCTCGGGCCGCCCGGTGAACCGGCGGTTGTACCCCCGCAGCAGAAGGTCCTGATACCGCCGATCCCCGGAGGTCACACTGACCGGACCGAAGACCGATCCGCGGACCGCCGACACCTGATCGGCTGTGACAGCCGTCCGGGCCGGGTCGGCCACCGCGACCCCGCCGCGCGCGGCGACGTCAACCGCCGCGATACCAAGTCCGGCCAGAGTAAAGCGTCTACGTGACAGCTCCGCCATGAAATCCCCCTTGTTCCGACCAGCAGTTTTCGAACGACACCTGGTGGTGTCGGGGGGAGTTTCGCCCCCCGTTTGGCCGAATAGTGGTATCCGCACGGCACTCGGTCAACTACCCCCCTAAAAACCCCCTATGCCGCCTCAGCAGACATGCCGGACGGGCATGTGTGACTACGGTGGACCTCCACCCTCTCCAGAGAGTTGGAGGACATGGCTACATACGTCATAGCGGCACTCTGCAACGTGCACACCGACCGGGAGCGCGACTTCAACGAGTGGTACGAGACCAAGCACATTCCGGAACTTCTCGGTCTGCCAGGATTCCTTTCGGTCAAACGCCTGGTACTCAATGACCTGCAGATCAGTACCGATGCCAGTCACTCTCAGGACCACTTTCGTCATCTGGCTCTGATCGAGTTCGATACCGACGACCTCGACACCACGCTGGCCGCCGTCAGAACCCTGGACGGTGCCCGCGCCGCCGAATTCCTGATTCCCGGCCAGGTGATGACCTCGTTGTACCGGGCCCCGATCGAGCAAGCCGATCAAGGGGCCGGTCGGCTCAGGGAGCGGTAGAAGTCCAGGTGGCGCTGGGCAGTCGAAGCCATCCACCTCGACCGCAACGCACCCGGCATCGAGTACGAACCGAAGTGGGCCGACCTCGCCCGACACAACGCCGCCAACGCCTCATCCATGAACGAAGACGGCACCGCGACCGGCGACGCCCACTGCGGCGATGCCGGCGAACGCGGCCCAGTAACAACAGACTGTTGTGATCCGGGGTTTCGCAGACGCCCGCGGAAGCGATCGCCCGCCCGCGTAGCCAAGGGGCCGAAGCCGGCCGGCAGGGGCGCGGGCAGGATCGGCGACCAGGCCCATACCCGCGGCCAGGACGCGAGCGGCCCCACGGCCTCGCCGGCCCGGCCGGCCTGCTCGGCCTGGTCGACGTGCTCGCGGCCGGCCGACCGGCAGCAGCTTCTGCTGCTCGACCGACGCGGCGCGGACGGCGCCCGGCCGAGCGCCGCCCGTACCCGCCTATCGGCTGTTCTCGGGAACCACGGCCACGCCCCTGCGGCCGGTCGGCAGCGTGGGCTGGCGTCGGCCAGCAGGAGGGCCCCGGAAGCCGGTTGGTCAGTTCCTCGCTGCGCGGGGCCCTGCCCTCTGTGGAGAAGTAGGGTCTTGCCATGTTCCGCCTGTTACCGAACACCGGACCTCAACGCGTCCTCACGGGCGTCAACTTCGTCTACACCGTCGGCTCCGGCCTCTATCTCACCGGCGGAGTCCTCTATTTCACCGAGGCGGTTCACCTTCCCGTGTCCCAGGTGGGACTCGGGCTCGGGATCGCCGGTCTGTTCGCGCTGGCCCTGGGCGTCGCGGTCGGTCACCTCGCGGACCGGCACGGGGCGCGCGGCGTCTACGCGGTCGCCCTCGTGGTGCAGGGATCGGCCACGGCAGGCTTCGTCCTGGCGGACAGCTTCTGGCCCTTCCTCTTCGTCATCAGCGCCGCCACGGCAGCGAAGGCGGCAGGAGTAGCGGCCCGCTCCCCTCTCATCAGGCACTACGGTGGAGACCGGCCGCAGCAGTTCCGGGCCTATCTCCGTGCGGTGACCAACGTCGGCATCTCCCTCGGCGCCCTGGGCGCGGGCTGGGTCGTGCAGGTCGGCACGTTCACCTCCTACCAGATCATGGTCCTCGGCAACGCGATCGCCTTCCTGGTCTCCGCGGGACTCCTGGCCCTCCTGCCGCCGGTCGCGCCCCTCACCGTCACCGAAGATCTCCGCTCGAACGCTCTACGGGACCGCCCCTACCTGCTGCTGACCGTCCTCGACGGCATCATGGCCATCCAGTTCAAGGTACTGACCGTGGCGGTCCCGCTCTGGCTGGTCAATGACACCAGCGCTCCGCACTGGCTCATTTCGGGCACGATGCTCACCAGCACCGCCATGGTGATCGCCTTCCAGGTACGGGCCAGCCGCGGCGTGATCTCCCCCGCCGCCGCCGGTGGCGCCTACCGCCGAGCGGGTACGGCCTTCCTTGTCGCCTGCTCGCTCATCCCCCTGTCCGCGGGTGTACCGGCATGGGCGGCGGCCGCGGTGCTCCTCACCGCGGTGGTGATCCACACGATCGGCGAACTCTGGCACACCGCCGCGGGCTTCGAGGTGTCCTTCGCCCTCGCCCCGTCCCACGCCACCGGGCAATACCTGGGTGTCTTCGGTCTGGGCGCCGGACTGGCCGAGGCGTTCGGCCCGGGACTGCTCATCGCCCTGTGTCTTACCTGGGGGCGTCCGGGCTGGTACGTCGTGGGAGGCATGTTCGTCCTGACGGGTCTGATGGCATCGCCCGCGGTCCGCTGGGCCCAGAAACGCCGGCGCCTGGAGCACGCGCGGTTCGAGTCCGCGGTGAAGGCCCCCGTCGTCTGACCGGTCCCCGCGCTGTCGAGCGTCACCAGGTGCCGACGGCGGCGTCGGTGCCCGCGTCCGCGGTCCGTCCCGGCGGTCCACGGAGCGCGCGCGGCCTGCCGAGAACACGCGGGAGGGCGGTAACGAGCCAGCGGACAGGCCGAGTTGGCGGCCAGGCAATGAACGCTCAAGAACCTGGCACCGGGTATCCTTGGTGGCCTGCATACAGCCGAAGGGCTCTTCCCTCGTCACGCCGAGTGGTCTCACCGCGGGAGATCACCTGTCCGCTCCGACGCCCTGACCGTGAACCGCGAAAGACCTGAGTTCCCCCACAGGAGGTATCGCGAACAGCCCGCGTCCTCTGTCGGCCCGGCCCCCCACGATCGACCGGAACGGCACCGTAGGTGTGCCGCGAACATCTCTTGCTCGCATCCCACGACTGGAAGGGAACGTCGACATGCCGATCGTCGAAACGCCGTTCAGTGGTCCTCTTGCCGCTCGGCCCGTGCCAAACGTGACGGAGATGTTCCGCGCCGTCTCGGCCCGAAGCCCGGATACCGAAGCCGTGGTATCCGAGAACGGCTCGGTCACGTACCGCGAGCTCGACCACGAAGCGGACGCCGTGGCCGATCTGCTGGTCCGCGGCGGCGTGCGGAAAGGGTCACTCGTCGCGGTGGAGAACGACGGAACCTTCCGGTCGATCGCCGCGCTGCTCGGCGTGTGGCGTGCCTCCTGCGCCGTGATGCCCTTGGACTCGGCCGTCACCGAGGCCCGCCGTCGAAAAATGATGGAGAGCGCGGCCCCCGCCGCGGTGATCGTGGCGGGTGAGCCGCGTGAGCAGGACAGAATTCAGCTGATGCCGACCGCGGGGACGACTCCCGCGGATGGCACCGCACCCGGACCCGGCGGTTACGTCTTCTTCACCTCCGGCAGCACCGGCGAACCCAAGGCGGTGGCCGGTACGGCCGAAGGGCTCGGCCACTTCGTGGCCTGGCAGCGCGACGCTTTCGGCATCGGCCCCGGTGACCGCTTCGGCCAGTCGACCCGCTGGTCGTTCGACGTCATGCTGCGCGAGGTGTGCACGCCTCTCGTCAGCGGTGCCACGCTCTGTCTGCCGGGGCTGCGTTCGCCCGACGCACGCCGCGTGTTCGCCTTCGCGCGCGGCCAGAGGGTCACGGTCATGCACGTGGTGCCCTCCCTGGTGCGTCGCTGGTTACTGTCGGCGGAGCCGGACCGTACCACCGTCCGCTCTCTCCGCCTCACGTTCTTCGCCGGTGAACCCCTCGACGGCGCCCTGGTCCGCCAGTGGCGTGAGCGTGTGTCACCGGCATCAGAAGTCGTGAACCTCTACGGCCCCACCGAGACCACACTGGCCAAGTTCCATCAGCGTGTGCCTCTCGACGTCGACGACGGCTCCTTACCCGTGGGGGCGCCCCTCCCCGGGTGCGAAGCAGCTCTTTTCGTTCCCGGCGCCTGGGACCTTCCCGCCCAGGGCGAGCCCGGTGAAATAGTCCTCCGCACGCCCTACCGATCAGCCGGTTACCTCCACGCCCCGACTCCCTTCACGCCCAACCCCTTCCGTGACGACGACCCGCTCGACCTGCTGTACCGAACGGGTGATCGCGGCACGTTCGACGACTCGGGAAGGCTGCGCGTACTGGGGCGCATGGACGACCAGGTGAAGGTGAGGGGGGTCCGTATCGCCCTGAGTGAGGTGACGAGAGCCCTGGAGGCCGTCCCCGGAGTGGTTCAGGCGTCCGTGGTCGACCACAGGGTCGAGGGCATGACAGAGCTCTTCGCCTACGTGGTGTCCGCGGCGGCGGGCCTGACCGCCGGGCACCTCAGGCGTGCCGTCGGCGACTCGCTGCCGGCCGCCGCGGTGCCCCACGCCATCGCCGTCCTCGACGAACTGCCGCTGCTTCCCAACGGCAAGATCGACCGGAGCGAGTTGCGCAGCCGTGCCGCCGCGTTCCCCGAAGGAGACACAACCGTCGCCCCCGTGCCGGATGTTCCGGGCCCGCGGACGGCGGCACCGCACATCGTCGCCGCGGTGTCCGAGGTCTGCGCGGCCGTACTCAGGACCGAGTCCGTCGCAGACGACGTGGATCTGTTCGAGCTGGGTGTGGACTCTCTCACGGCCCTGGAAATAGTCACGGCTCTGGAGGAGAGGTTCGCGGTCGACATCGGGTTCGGGCTGGTCTTCAAGTCACCGACGGTCCTGCGGATCGCGGCCTCCGTCGAATCGCTCCTCGCGACCGGGGAAGGCGGCGAATCATGACGGGCCCTTCCACCACGTCCGCATCGTGGAACCAGCGGCACCGGCTACGCCAGACGATCAACGACGCTGCCGTCGGTGTGTTCAACCCCCATCACTGTCCCTTGGCCTTCCAGGTCGAAGGTCCGCTGGATCTGGCCGTACTCGACCGGGCCTGGGGGCTGCTCCAGCGCCGTCACCCGGGACTGCTCACCACTTTCGGTGCGGACAATGACACCTGGTGCCTGGAGACATCGGCCGAACCCGCGCCGCTCATCGTCCGGTCCGTCCCCGGGGCTCCCGGCGGGGCCGGCACGGCGGAGGCAGCTGTCGCCGCGTCGACGGCGCGGACGGCGATCGTGGCCGCCGCCTCGCAACCGTTCGATCCTTACCTCGGTCCGCTGGCCCGCATGGTGGCGGTCGAGATCGCGCCACGCCGTTTCGAAGTGTGCCTGGTGGCCGACCACCTGGTCAGCGACGGATGGTCCGGCGATGTACTGCTCCGGGACCTTCGTGCCCTCTACCGGCAGGAAGCCCTCGGCGAACCCTGCGCCCTGCCGGAGATCGCGATGTCCTTCCCCGACTTCGTGGTCCGCCAGAACACCTACCTGGAGTCGCCGCCAGGTCTCGCGGCCCGACGGCACATCGCCGCGGCGCTCGAAGACGTCGGAGTGCTCCCTCGCGTCGAGATCCAGGGTTTCTCTGGTGTCTCACCGATACGACATGACCACATCGAACGCTTCACGGGGCAGCTCGACGCCGACCTGTACGACAGCCTGCTCCCGGCGGCCAGAAGCACCCGCCTGACCCGGCTGAACCTTGTGCTGGCCGCCCTCCATGCCTCCCTGGAGGAGCTGTCCGGCCAGTCCACCGTCGGGACAAGCATGACAACCGCCAACCGGTCCAACGCCAAGACCCGCGACACCGTCGGCTGGTTCGCGAGCAAGGTGATCCTGCCCAGCCGACCGGAGCGCCTCGCGGATGTCGAAGGATATCTGGGAAGGTTCTTCACCCAATTGATCGATGCCATCGAGGCTTCCAAAGTCCCCTGGTCGACCCAGATCCACGATCTCGCGTCCGACGGCTTCGGCTACCAGGGGCAGGTCCCCTATGTATCGTTCAACGCCAGATCGGCCCGGATGCGTACGGTCACTCCCACGGATCTCTTCACCGGCGCGCACACCCGGCGGATTTCCCTGCGGGTCGGCTGGCAGGACGCGGCCATCGCCACGTACTGGGACGAGCACGAGGGCGTTCACATGTCGGCCGACTACAAGACCGACTGGTACTCCGGCGCTGATGTCGCCGAACTGTGGGCCCGCACCGTTCACCACGTCAAAGTCTTCGGCTCGGCCTTCTCCGCCTGACGCCCCCCGGCACGGGCCCCGCGAGAGCAACGCCCCGACCAAGGAGTCCCCGCACACGATGCACGTCCTTCTGGTGAACTCGGGTCGCATCGAGATCGTCGGTCATCTGCCGGCCCACGCCGACTTGACCGTCGTCACCGAGGCCCCGTACAGACATCTCTACCCGACCGGCACACGGATCCATACGGTCCCGGACATCGCCGATCTCACCGCGCTCCGTGCCGCGGCCCTGAGCATCAACCGCGTGCGCCGTATCGACCTCGTCATGTGCTCGTCCGAGCGGAGCCTGCAGGCGGCCGGGTACCTCAGATCGTTCTTCGGCCTGCCGGGGACGGGTTACGACGTGGTCAACCGCTTCTCCAACAAGGTGGCCATGAAGACCGCCCTCAAGGCGGCCGGCCTGCCGCTCGCCGACTTCCGCGCCATTGCCGCCCTGGACGACGTACCCGCCGTCGCGGCGGAACTGGGGTGGCCGGTAGTCGTCAAGCCCGCACTCGGCGCCGGCGCCCAGGACACCTTCCTACTCCGCGGCCTTGAGGATCTCCATGCCCTGGTCTCCACAGAACTGGGGAAAGGGTTGCGCAGTCCCGACTGCCTTCTCCTGGTCGAACGTTTCATCGACATGCGGGCGGAGTATCACTGTGACGGTGTCGTGCGGGCCGGGCGGGCCGACTTCCTGGCGGTGTCGAGCTATCTGAGCCCGGTGCTCGGGCGGGCGAAGGAGCCCAACGCCTCGTACGTCCTTCCCTCTTCGCACCCGGATGTCGAGGCTGTCCGCGACCTGCACCAGGCGACGGTCACCGCGTTGGGACTTGAGACAGGTGTCACGCACATGGAACTCTTCAGGACCGCGCGTGGGCTGGTCGTCAGCGAGATCTCCTGCCGACCCGCCGGTATGGGGATCGTCGACGGAATCGCACTCCAGACCGGAGTGAACCTCTGGGATGCCTTCGTCGACGCGGAACTCGGCGGTCGGCCGTCGGTCGCTCCGCGCGCACCCGCGCGGGAAGGCATCGTGGTCAACTGCGCCCTTCCCGTCAGCTCCGGCCGCATCACACGGCTTTCCTCGGCCGAGTCCTTGTCCACGGTGGCCGGCGTGGCACGGGTGAAGTTGAAGGCCAAGGTCGGCGACGTCATCGGTCCGCGTCTGATGTCGACTTCGAGCACAGGGTTCGTCCTCCTCGAAGTGGCCGACGAGCGCCATCTGCACGAGGCCGTCGACGAACTCATGGACCGATACGTGATCGAGGTCGAGCCGGTGTGACGGCCGTCTCGGACCGTACGTACCCGCAATGGACGCAGGCCCACTGTACGAAGGTGAGCCGCGGCATCGTCCCGCCGCGCGGCGGCGTGCGGTAGCCGCCCGGCAGATCCGGTGCGTCCTTCGCGGGGCGGCATCGGTGTCGTCCGCCTTGAGAAGGGCGTTCGCCCACCAAGCTGGTCAACCCGGCGTCCGGACTCGCGGATCCGGGGCCGGGGAGCCGCACCGGCCGAGCGGTTTGAGCACGGTCGGGGGCTGCACGCGTGGGCCGACGACTCGCGCCGCATACGGGTGGCTCTGCGTGAGCACGCCGCAGAGCCGGTGGGACACCCCGGTGGCCTCGCCGGGACGGACTTGACGAGGACCTCGCGGGGCTCGGCTCGCTGTTGAGCCGCGGCACATTACATTCTCGTTAAGTGTTTACCGCCCGCGTCGGCAACTACCGCCTATCTCGGGGCTCGTCCGTCGGCCGTGTCCTACTCCTCACTGTCCCGTTCGCTACCCGTCATCAGTCGGCGACCGGGCAGCCACACCCCCATCTGCTTGACACGCGCCATACCTCCGTTTAATCCTGAACGGCAGCAGACGGGCAATGTACGGCCGTTCCCACTGGCTGCTGCGCATGCCACCTGCGACGCCCACGTTCACCGGACTTCCCGGCCCATGCTGCCCACTTGTACGAATTCGCGACGAGACGTCCCTGATTGCTCGTGATAATCGACGATCACTGGAGAGCAATATGCAGCAGCAAAATATCCAGGTAGAAGATCATGCCGGAAACGTATCGGAGGGGGATGTGACACCTCTGTCCGACGCCGATTTACGTACCTACCGAAGGGACGGCTACCTGCACTTACGTGGCTTATTCGACCCCGAGGAGGTGGCTCGCGGGCGGCAGTTGGTGAAGGACGCCCGAGAGGGAAATACCCCGACGATCACCGCGCACGAGAGTTTCACGGATCGCTCGCACACCGTTCGCGTGCGTGACGCGATCGCCCATCATCCGGGTCTCGGGGAATTCCTGGACCATCCCGGACTGATCGGGCCACTGACATCGGTTCTCGGGCCGAGTGTTCAGGTCCTCGGCACCGAAATATTTATCCGAGGGATGCACGACACCCCACTGGAGTCCTGGCACACGGACGGGGGTGAATATCTCCAGCGTATACGGCTGGACGAGGGCAGTATCAGTCTTCAGGTGAAGGCCCAGGTGTTTCTGAGTGACACCTCGGAGAGCGAATCCGGCAACTTCCTCCTGATACCGGGAAGTCATCGTCTGATGCCACGCAAAACCGTGCCGAACTGCTATATCGAAGAACTCAACGAACCGTTCGAACGGGGGGAACTGCCCTCGGACGCGGTGACCGTGCACGCGGCACCCGGGGACGTCCTCCTGTTCCCGTACTCCCTCTGGCACGCCGTGGCGAAGAACACCAGGCGCCCCCGGGAGACCTTCATCTTCCGGTTCGGTCACCTCTGGCACCGTCCGCACGACTACCTCCAGCAGCCGTCAGAGGTATTGGCAACGATGTCACCGCGACTGCGGCGGATGTTCGGCGATTTCGGTGACGACCCTCATCCCACCGACTTCTACAAGCCTCCTCGGCAACGACAGGTCATGACCCTCGGGACCGCGGAAGACCGCCGGTGAGGCCGGTTCCCCGGGTGGCCGGGGGCGTCGTGGCCGGACCCGACGGCCGCATCGTCGTCGTCGCTCAGCAAGGCCGATCCTGGTCGCTGCCCAAAGGCCACCTGGAAGAGGGCGAAGGGCCGCGCGAGGCAGCCGAGCGGGAGATCGCCGAGGAGAGCGGGCTCACGGACCTGAGGCACATCACCTCGCTCGGCTCCTATGTGCGGTCCACGATCAGCGGTGACGGAACGATTCTTCCCGACCGGCTGAAGAACATCGAGATGCACCTCTTCACCACGGCCGGCGGCCCGCTGCTCCCGTCGGACCCCGACAACCCGTCCGCCGTCTGGGCCGATCCCGCGTCGGCCGCACGGCTGCTGACGCACCCCGCCGACGCGGCCTTCCTCCACGGGTGTGCCGCACGCATCCCGCCGGGCGACGGACCGACGGCCGGCGGGATGCGGCCGGCGCACACCGCGGTGATCCTCGCCGCCGGTCTCGGCAGCCGGCTCGCGCCGAGCACGGGGACAGTACCGAAGGCATGCGTTCCCGTCGGCGGCGTACCACTGGTGGTACGGACCCTGGACGCCCTGAACGCCGCCGGGATCCACCGCGCCGTCATCGTGACGGGCCATCTGGCCGACACGGTCACGGACACCGTCCGCGGTCTACGGCCCCAGTACGACGTACGGTTCGTGACGAACGACCGGTACGCGACCACCGGCACCGCCGTCTCGCTGCGTGCGGGGCTCGCCGCGCTCGATCCGCTGGAGACGCCGGTGGTCGTCGAGGGCGACGTGGTTCTCGAAACCGCCGTCCTGGAACGGTTGCTGGAGCAGAACGGCAGCAGCACGGCTGTGGAGGCGTACCGGTCCGGCCTGTCCGGCACCTTCATGACCCTGGACCGCCAGGGACGCGCGACCGGTGTCACTCGCGCCGACTGGCGGGCGCCGGACGCCGATGTCACGGACCTGCACAAGACCGTCAATGTCCATGTCCTCACGCACGCGGACCTGACGGGGACCGTGGCCCCGGCCCTGGTGGCACTGACCGAGCAGGATCCCCGCGCCCACCTGGAGCATCTGCTCCAAGGCTGCCTCGGGGCCGGGCTGTCCCTGAAAACAGTGGACATGGCCGGGACGCGCTGGTGCGAGGTGGACGATCACGTCGATCTGGCCTTCGCGGAACGGCTGTTCGGGCCGACCGCCGTGTCCGATCGGCGGTAGCGGCGATGTGCGGAATCTGGGGCGCCGTCGGCGCCGGCCGGACCGGCCACGGTCTCGACCGCGCGACGGCCCAGCACTGCGTTCACCTGCTGCGGCATCGCGGCCCCGACGGTGACGGTCTGAGGTGGACACCGGACGCCGTGCTCGGCCACACCCGCCTGGCCGTCTTCGACACCGGACCACTCGCCGCCCAGCCGATGGCCTCCCAGGACGACCGGCTGCACATGGTGTTCAACGGAGAGATCTTCAACCATGCCGAGATCCGGGCCGACCTGGAACGTCTCGGTCACCGCTTCGTCGGCACGGGGGACACCGAGGTGCTGCTCGCCGCCTACCAGCGGTGGGGCCTCGCCTGTCTGGACCGGCTCAACGGAATGTTCGCGCTGGCGGTACGGGACGACACGGACGGCAGCCTCACCCTGGTCCGCGACCGCTTCGGCATCAAACCGCTCTATTACCTTCAGCAGGAGGACCGGCTCGCCTTCTGCTCCGAGCCCAAGGGTTTGCTTCCCCTGCTGCCCGGACCACCTACCCCCGACCTACAGGCGATCTCGGCCTTCCTGACCCTGCGCCACGTCCCGGCGCCCCGGACCCTCTTCGCGGAGCTGCGCCAGCTTCCGGCCGGGTCCTGGCTCCGCTGGGAGGGCGGGGCCGTCCGCACCGGACAGTGGTGGGACCTCGCACGATCCCGCGCCCGCTCACCACGTCCCTGGCGCAGAGCGGCCGTCCTGCGGCGCATCGTGCGGGAAGCGGTGGAGACCTGGAGCCGATCCGATGTCCCGGTCTCCGCCTACCTCTCAGGGGGCCTGGACTCCGCCATCCTGACCGGCGAACTCGGGCGTCTGGGCCGCTGCGCCGGTGCCTACACTGCGGAGTACGACGTCCCGGGCTACTCGGAGGCGGACGGCGCCGCCGAGGTCGCCACCGCCCTGTCGCTGCCCCTGACCGTGGTGGGCACGGAAGTGGCCGTCTCGCCCGAGCAACTCGCCTCCATGGTGCGCATCCGTGACCATCCGCTGGGCATGCACAACGAGGTCGCGCTGATCCAGCTGGCCGAGCAGGTGAGCCCGAAGGCCCGCGTGGTGCTCTGCGGCGAGGGGGCCGACGAACTCTTCGCCGGCTACGGACGGTTGTACCGGCTGCCCTTCGAGGCGCGCAAACGCCGTCTGCGCGGCCCGCGCCGTCCCACGGCCGTCGGCTGGCGCCGACATCCACGGTCCCCGATGTTCACCCAGCTCCTGGAGAGCTACTCCTACCTGCCGATGGATGTCAAACACAGGTTGTTGCGCGACGACGTGGCCACCCGGCTGGACGACGACGCGGAACTCCTGCGCGTACTGGAGCGCGAGTGGGACCGGCCACGCCGCGTCGGCACACACCGCAGGCTCACCCACTTCATGGTCAAGGTGCATCTTCCCGGGCTGCTGCACGTCCTGGACGGCACGGCCATGGCCGCCGGGGTCGAGAGCCGGGTGCCCTTCCTGGACCACCGCCTGGTGGAGTGGGCCTACCGGTTGCCGCAGCGCGCCAAACTGCGCTGGCGCGGTCCGCTCGCCGCGGTCCGCGCACTCACCGAACCGCCCGTCCGGTACAGCGAACGGCGTGACACCACCAAGTGGCTGCTGCGCCGTGCCTTCACCGGCCGTGTCCCCGCCGGCGTCCTCACCCGTGCCAAGCGTCCCTTTCCCGCCCCGCTGGACGAGTGGCTCGCCGCACCCGAGGCGGGTGAGGTCGCCCGCCTGGTCCTGGACGACGGTGCTCGTCTCCACGAGGTGCTCGACGCCGACCGACTACGCCGGTGGTGGGCCTCCCGAGGGGACGCCCAGCCGTCCTTCGGGCGCCAGGCGTGGATGCTGATGAACCTGGAGGTCTGGCTGCGGGTCTACTGCCCCCGGCCGAACTCCGTACCCGACGTCACTACCGAGAAGGTCGTATGAGCCGGCTGCTGTTCAACCCTGGCCCGACCAACACCCGGGCCAGTACCAAAGAAGCTCTGGTGGTCGACGACATGTCGCACCGCGCCCCCGGCTTCCGGGCGCTCCTGACCCAGGTGCGCGAGAGCCTGCCGAGACTGCTGGGCGGCGAGGACGACTTCGAAGCCGTGCTCTTCGCCTGTTCGGGCACCGGCGCCAACGAGGCCGCCGTGAACTGCGTGCGCGGCCCGGTGCTCGCCCTTGTCACCGGCTACTACTCCGAGCGCCTGGCTCAGATCGCGGAACGCTCCGGCCTGGAGGTGCGGCGGATGCGCTTCGGCACATTCGAGGGTGTCGATCCCGGAGCGGTGGCAGCCGAACTGGACTCCGCACCGGACATCCGGTCCCTGACGTTCGTCCACCACGAGACGGCCACCGGCGTGCTGACCCCGATGGCCGAACTGAACCGCGTCGCGGCGGAACGCGGCGTGCTCAGCCTGGTGGACGCCATCAGCAGCGTCGGCGCCCACCGCCTCGCGCTGGACGCCGAGGGACCTGACGTCCTGACCGTCACCTCCAACAAGGGCCTCGAAGGGCTGCCCGGGGTGTCGTTCGTCGTGGGACGGCGCGCGGTCCTGGAGAACGCCCGGCCGGGGCACAGCTACTACTTCGACCTCGCACGGCAGTTACGGGCGCAGCGCGGCGCCGAAGTGCCCTTCACCGTGCCCGTGCAGATCCTCCACGCACTGGCCGAGGCGCTGGACCACTACGAGCGCGAGACCCCCGCGGGCCGGGCCGCCCGGTACGCGGTGACCGCCGGCCTCCTGCGCGACGGACTGGTCCGCCGTGGGTTCCGGCTGGTGGAGCTGCCGGCCGGCCGGCGCTCCGAGGTGGTGGTCCCGGTCCGGCTGCCCGCCGGGCTCGACTACGAACGGGTCCGCACCGAACTCGACCGGCTCGGCGTGGAGATCTACACCCCCGCCGATGCGCTGGCCGCCGGATACTTCTTCCTGGCCGCCATGGGACCGCTCGGCCCCGTCGACGTCGAGCACGGTCTGGACGCGTTCACCGCGGCCTGCGAGCGGCAGGGCCGTCCGCCCGGCGGTCCCCTGGAACCCGCTCGCTACGAGACGTCCCCCTCCGTCACCGTCCCGGGTCCGCGGACGGCTCCGCACACAGCCGGAGAAGCACACGTATGAGCGATTCGCCGATGACGAAGACGCCCCTGTCACCCACCTCGGGACTCAACGCCCGGGTACGCGAACTGCTTGCCGAGGGGCACGACATAGCCGTCCTCACCGCGGGGGAACCGCCGGGCTGCCCGCCCGAGCACGTCCGCCGCGCCGCCGCCCGCGCCGCACTGTCACCCACCGGTCACGGCTACGGTCCACCTGCGGGGCTGCACGAACTGCGGGAGCGGGTGGCGGCGGACACGCCCGCCGCCGGGGACTCTCTCGACGCGGGGAACGTCGTGGTCACCGGGGGAGCGAAGTCCGCGCTGTTCGTCACGTTCCTGGCTCTGCTGGCACCCGGAGACGGTGTGCTCGTACCGACGCCGTCGTGGCCGACGTACGGCCACGCGGTCCGGCTGGCCGGCGGCCGGGCCGTTACCGTGCCGACGGGGCCGGGCACGGGTTTCCATCCCGGCGCCGAACTGCTCGACCGCCACCACGACGACCGCGTCAGGCTCCTTGTGCTCTGCTCGCCGTCGAACCCGACCGGCGCGGTGCCGACCGCCGACCGGCTGCGGGAGATCGGCTCATGGTGCGCCCGGCACCGGGTCAC
The DNA here is from genome assembly GCF_053608565.1 of Streptomyces sp. NPDC055025. NCBI lineage: Bacteria > Bacillati > Actinomycetota > Actinomycetes > Kitasatosporales > Streptomycetaceae > Streptomyces > Streptomyces sp. NPDC055025. The sequence continues at coordinate 60,679 of NZ_JBSGVS010000016.1, read as the reverse complement.
CGTGATACTGGACCAGATCTACGGTCGGCTGAGCTGGACCGACCCCGGCCCGCCGGCGCGCGACGTGCTGCGCGAGGCGGGCGCCGAGGTCGTCGTGGTCGACGGGGTGTCGAAGACGTACGCGATGACCGGCTGGCGGATCGGCTGGCTGGTGGCGCCCGCCCCCATCGCCGCGGCCGTGACGGCGGTCCTGTCGCACACCGCCAACCATCCCAACCGGATCGCCCAGGTCGCGGCGCTCGCCGCCCTCGAAGGCGACCAGGAACCGGTGGCCCGGCTGCGCCACCGCCTGCTGGCCAACCGCGCGCTGCTGGGCGGCATCCTCACGGCGGCTCCCGACGTCTTCGACCACCGGGATCCGGACGGCACCTTCTACGCCTTCCCCTCGCTCGCCCCTCTGCTGGCCAACCGGCCCGGACTGCTGAACGCGGCGACCGTTGCCCGGGAACTGCTCGACGAGGCAGGCGTCGCGGTCGTCCCCGGCGGCTCCTTCGGCGCCCCTGAGCACGTGCGCCTCTCGTTCGTCGAACCGACGGAGAAATTCGAACGCGCGGTCACGCGCATGACCGACCATCTGAAGTCCCTTTTGAGATGATAAGGAACGCCAACTTGTCTCTGCACTTACCCTCCGAACCCCACCAGGACAAGGCACGACTGTTCCGCGCGCTGTTGCGCAGCGGACAGCTGCACAGAGCGGTCGGGGTGCACGACGGCTTCACCGCGCTGCTCGCCGGTCGGCACTCCTACGACGCCCTCTGGGTCAGCGGCCTCGGCATCTCCGCGGCACACGGACTGCCGGACGCGAGCATCCTGTCCATGTCCGAATTCCTGGCCGCCGCCCGGATCGCCGACCGCGTCTCGTACCTGCCCGTGATCGCCGACTGCGACAGCGGCTTCGGGGACGTCAACAACATCGTCCACATGGTGCACGAGTACGAGAAGGCGGGCATCGCGGCCGTCTGCATCGAGGACAAGGTCTTTCCCAAACGCAACAGCTTCAGCGAGGGCCAGGAACTCGCCGACCCGCACGATTTCGCCACCAAGATCCTGGCGGCCAAGAGGGCCCAGCGGACCGAGGCGTTCACCGTCATCGCCCGCCTGGAGTCGCTGGTCGCCGGAGCCGGCCTGGAGGACGCCCTGTACCGCGCCGACCTCTACACGGCCGCGGGCGCGGACGCCGTCGTCATCCACTCCAAGGCCAAGACCGCGGACGAGGTGCTCGCCTTTGCCCACCGCTTCCGCCCGAGGCACCCGGACGTGCCCCTGGTCGTCATCCCCACCACCTATCCGCTGGTCTCCGAGAAGGAGCTCGCCGCGGCTGGCGTGTCTATGACCATCTATGCCAATCAGATGCTGCGGGCCTTCGTGACCGCGGCCGACGACGTCCTCGCCAGGATCGCCGCCGACGGCACCGCGGGCGGAGCCGACACCGAACTGGTCGACGTCCGGCAGATCCTCGACCTCATCGGCACCGGGGCCGTTTCCGAGAACAGCACCTGGTTCGACGAGACCGCCGAGCTGTCTCGCGACGCCGCAGCACGTACCTGAACCATCTCTCTTGCCGGCTCCCAGGGAACAGGACGACTCCTGATGAACGAGAACGAACTCGCCTCCGTCGCCCGTGCCATGCGCCACTTCGTGATGTCGGCCAACCATCATGTGGGCGGCAGTCTCTCGCCCGTCGACTTCCTCACCACGCTCTACTTCACCGGGGACTACCGACTCGACGTCTCCCACCGGGGGGCTCCCGACCGCGACAAGTACGTGCACTCCAAAGGACACGCCGCGGCGGCACACTACTTCGCGTTGTGGTTGCACGGCTACCTCGGTGATGTGACACTCGCCGAGCTGCTCACCTTCGGTGCCGTCGGGCACCGGCTGCCACGCATCCCGCAGATGCAGCACCCGCGCGGCTTGGAGATGACCACCGGCGCCCTCGGGCAGGGCCTGTCGTTCACCAACGGCCTGGCCCTCGCGGACCGCCGGGCCGGCAGGGACACCCACACCCTGGTGCTCATGGGTGACGCCGAACTCAGCGAGGGACAGGTCTGGGAGGCGGCCCAGACGACCGTGCGGCTGGGCCTGGAGCGCGTGACAGTGGCGGTGGACGCCAACGGCTTCGGCAGCCACATGAGCACCCAGCGCGATTCCATCGCCTCGTGGTGGAGGGGCTTCGGCTGGAAGGTCTTCGAGGTCGACGGCCACGACGCGCCCGCCGTTCGAGAGGGACTGGCGCAGACCCGTGAAGAGTCCGCCCCGAGCGTGCTGCTGCTGAGCACCACCAAGGGGCACGGGCTGCTCCCGCCGTACAGCGACAGTCCCAACGCCGGTGGTGAGGTCCCCGCCGAGTACCGGCCCCCGTACGACCTCGAAGCCGACGTGGCGCAAGCGTCACAGCTGGTGACCGAGCACTTCCCGCAGGCCGCCGCCGCCCGGCGTGAACCGCTGGCCGAACCCGTCACCCCCGCACGCGCCACCCCTGCCATAGCCTGGGACACCGCCCGCAACCCGGCCGGCCAGAAGATCGTCAGCAAGAAGTTCGCCGAGGAACTGGTGGACCATGTCGCTCCGGGCGGCGACCTGTTCGTGGTGTCACCCGACGCGATCCGCAACTCCGGACTCCTGCCGCTGCTCGACACCCACTCCTCATGGCACTGGGACAACCCGACGAGCCCGGTGCTGGAGCACCAGATCGCCGAGCAGGATGTCGCCTCGCTGGCCGCCGGTGCCACCGCGGCCGGACTGCGCACGGTCGTCTTTCTGATGGAGGGGTTCGTCTGGCGCATGGTCGACTCGATCCGGCAGTCGATCTGCTTTCCCGGAATCCCCGTCGTGGTCGTGGGCACGTCCGCGGGGCTGGGCGACGAACTCGGGCAGATGGTGCAGTCCGACGCGTGCTTCGCCGCCGTACGCAACCTGCCGGGGCTGACGGTCCTGGAGGCCAACGACATCAACGAGGCCAAGGTGCTCTTCAACGAGGCACTGACGCTCGGCACCCCGGTCTATCTGCGGCTCGCCCACGAGGCGCTGCCCGTCCTCGGGGACCTCACCGAGGTGGCTGCCCGGGACACTTCCACCGGTGTCTGGACCGTCAGGGAGGAGCCGGATCCACAACTGGTCGTGCTCACCGCGGGATCGATGGTTCCGCAGACGCTGGAGGCGGCCGACCGGCTCGTCACCGAGTCCGGCAGCCGTATCCGGGTCGTCAACGTCTTCTCGGCCAGCCGCTTCGCCGACCACGACGTGGCCTTCCGGCGTTCGATCGTTCCGACGGATGTTCCTTCGCTCAGTGTCCACAACGGGCCGCCGTCGGTTCTGGGAGAGTTCCTGTCACCCCGTTCCACCACCCTCGGCCTCACCGACTACGGCATGCACGGCAAGCCGGTCAGTGATCTGTACGACGCCTGCGGGCTCGGCGTCGCCGACATCGTCCGGGCGGCCCAGAAGCTGCTCTCCGATGGCTGACGCCGTCTCGTCCCCGCTCACGGACCGGCCGATGCCCCGGCGTCGGCTGGGCCGGGAGCTGGACTGTTCCGCCGTGGGCCTGGGGTGCATGGGAATGAGTGAGTTCTACGGAGTCGCGGACCGGACCGAGGCCATCCGCACCGTCCGGGCGGCCGTGGACGCGGGCGTCACCTTGTTCGACACCGCGGACGTGTACGGCCCGTTCACCAATGAGCAGCTCCTCGGCGAGGCACTGCGCGGTCGGCGCGATCAGGTGCTGATCAGCACCAAGGCCGGTCAGCTGCGCAGTGCCGACGACCCCGGATACCGGGGCCTGGACGGCAGCCCCGATCACATCCGCCGGGCTTGCGACGCAAGCCTGGAACGCCTGGGCGTGGACGTCATCGACCTCTACCTGCTGCACCGGGTGGACCGGAAGGTTCCCATCGAGGAGACCGTCGGCGCGATGGGCGGCCTCGTCGAGGCCGGCAAGGTGCGCGCCATCGGCCTGTCCGAGGTACGGGCGGCCACTCTGCGGCGCGCGGCGGCCGTCCACCCGGTGGCCGTGGTCCAGAGCGAGTACTCCCTGTGGTCCCGCGACATCGAGGACGAACTCCTGCCCGCGCTACGGGACCTGGGAGCATGCCTCGTGGGCTACGCTCCGCTGGGCCGCGGGTTTCTCACCGGCCGGCTCGACATGGCCCTGCTACGGGAAGACGACTACCGACGGGGGCTGCCCCGCCTGCGCCCCGAGAACATCGGCCACAACGAGGAACTGCTGCTGAGGTTCGTCCGGTTGGCCCGTGCCTGGGACGTGACACCCGCCCAGCTCGCCTTGGCCTGGGTGCTCGCCCGGGGGCCGGACGTGGTGGCGCTGACCGGCACCACCCGACGAACCCATCTGGCGCAGAATCTGGCCGCCGCCGCGATCACCCTGACCTCCGGGCAGGTGGCCGAGCTCGACGCACTGTTCCCACCCGGCGCCGCGGCCGGCGACCGGTACGCGAGCCGCGCGACGATCGATGGCTGACCGCTCGGCCCCCCTGCGCACACCACTGCGCCGGGCCGGGCGGTCCCCGGCCCGACGGAAAGCGAGGCCACGGCGCGCGGCATCGAGACATGGGAGGAGAAGCTGTCCGGCACAGTGACGAAGCAGGCGGTTCAGTATCCGTAGATCATCTTGTACGCGACTTCCGGGAGGAACTGGCCGGCCACGGAGCCGGCGCCGACTCCGCAGTTGCCGTCGGACTCACCTGGGGTCTTCAGCCACAGCAGCATCTCGGCTCCGCCGCCCGTCCGGCTGACGGCCCCGGTCCTGCGACCGGCGGGGTTGCACCACTCGCCGTTGGAATCGTTGCCGTTGCGGCTGGTGTCGATGACGAAAGGCTTCGTGTAACCGTAGGACGCCGACAGCACCGAGTTGATGGCGTTGCCGTAGCTGATGTTGCGGCTGTTGCCGTAGTAGTTCGAGATGTTCGACGCGAAGCCGTGCGCCTGTCGTGCCCCGGCGCCGTCGAGACGCCGGGCCATGGTGCCCGCGTCGATCCAGGCGGGGTTTCCGGCATCCAGATACGTCCACGTGTTGGGCGCGTACGCGGAAAGCCGCGCCAGGGCGTCTCTGAGCATGGCGTTGCGCTCATCGATCTGCTGCTGGGACATGCAGCTGTAGTCACCGAGGGAGTCGGGCTCGATCACCACCAGTGCCGGTCGCCCGCCGATGGCCGAGGCCAAGGCGGAGATCCAGGTGCGGTACGCCGCCGGAGAACCCGCCCCGCCACCGGAGTGGCCGCCGCAGGCGTCGCGGCCGGGGATGTTGTAGGCGATCAGGACGGGAAGCTTGTCGGCGGCGTCCGCGGCTCCCACGTAGGAGCCCACCGCGGCCCCGATGTCACCGCTCCAGGAACCGAACCACCGGGCCATGGGGCGCGAGGCGATGTTGTCCCGGATCGCCGGAGCCCGTCCGTCACCGGGGTTCGCCGCGACCCATGCGGCAGGAGTCGAGTTCGGGTCCGTGTAGAACCCGCTGGTCATGCTGATCGGATCGGCCAGGACACGGGCGTCGGCCTGCCCGGTGCCGAGGGGCAGGAGCAGGCACGCGAATGCCGACGTGACGAGCGTACGCATCATCTTTCTCATGAGTGCAGCCCTCTCTGGGAGCGCTCCCACATCGGTGGTGACTCAGCTGCGAGGGAGACGCGGGTGGGGGGAGGATCGAGCGGCGGTCCCCTTGGGGGCTCCCTCCGAGAACTACCGCTGTCAGACGAGACGGTGACAGGGGGTCAGTCCGCTGTCAATGAGTTCGGTGAGGGACGGCGGGCGGGGCACCTTTGGCGAGGGCGGTCGGGGTACTGCTGGAGACCGCTCCGGCCACTGACACCGGCGAGCCGGTGTCAGTGGTGGATGCGTGGGCGGCGATCGAGAAGGCCGTGCCGAGGGAGAACCTCGCCGGGGCGCCGGCGCTCGCCAAGGCGCCGGCAGTGGTCGGCACCGAACCGGTTCGCCTCTCTCCACACCACCATGGGACCGGCGTTGTCCAGCAACGTCACTCGGTCGTGGACGAGGATCGCGACGCGATGGGGGCGGAGTCCACCGCGGCGGCCTCTCCGGAGGCGGATCGGCTGGAAGGCAGGCCCCGTACGAGGACGTACCCGTCGTACACCCCGACTCGTCTGCCGCGATTCCACGTCCCTATGGCGTCCAAGGGTGTCTCTCAGGCTGCCGCTCGCGACATCCCACAATCGCAACGGTACGTCGCCGGGACTGCCGGTTGCCAGAATGCGCCCGTCGAGGCTCAATGCCATGGACAGGAATTCGTGGGGCGTGCCGGTGAGAGTGTGCCGGATACGCTCGGCACTCACGTCCCACAGCTGTATCGTTCCGTCATGGCTGCGGATGGCCAGGGTGCGGCCGTCTCCACTGAACGCCATCGACATCGCAGGGCCGTGCCGGCCCGTGAGGGCGGCCGTCACCTTCCCGGTGGCCGTTTCCCTGATGTGTACGGACCCGTCGATGTGGCCGATGGCGGCCAGACGTCCGTCCGGGCTGATCTCCGAGGACATCATCCTGCGGGCGCTGCTGAAGATCTGCCGAAGGCGACGCGTGGGAACGTCCCACAGCAGCAACGCCGACTTCCTGCCGTCGCGGGTATGCAACTCGGCGCTGGCGACGAGATCGACTGGGCCATCTCGGTCGAGTCCACCATCGTCCGGGCTCACCAGCATGCGGCCGGTGTCCGCATCGATCCGCCGCCGGCGCCCGCGTCAAAGGGGGCCGAAGCAACAGAACACCGGGGCGAATCTCCCTGGCGAAGCCTTCGTGCCTGCCTGGCGGAGGTGGTGCATGCGGTGAGGGCCTGGGCCGCTCGCGGGGCGGCTTCGGCAGCAGACTCCACCTGAGCGACTACGGCCGCTGCCGCCCGCTGTCCCTGGTCGTCACCGCAGGGCGGCGAGCGGACTGCACTCAGTTCCAGGCGGTGCTGGTGAAAATCCGTGTTCCGCGGGTCGGTCCGGGCCGGCCCCGCACGAAGCCCGACAGCATCGCGGCCGACACGGTGTACGGCAACGGCCCGTGCCGCGAGTACCCGCGGCGCCGGGGCATCCGGCACACGATCCCGGAGAAGACCGACAGCCAGGCCGCCCGACTGCGCGAAGGTTCGCGCGGTGGGCGGCCACCCGGCCTCGACGAAGAGCGGTACAAGAAACACAACACCGTGGAACGAGCGATCAACAGGCTGAAGCAGTCCCGGGCCGTCGCCACCCGTTATGACAAGGGCAGCTACGTCTTCCTCGGCACCGCAACCACCGCAGCCCTGCTCATCCGGCTTCGGACCTCAGCCCGGTCACAGAACGATCGGCCGATACGCCAGGGCCTGCTCGACCACCTCATCAGCCGAAAGGTCCCGCTCCGGCGGCCAGAAGATCAAGCCACTGACGTGGCCAGACGGGCATGCCAGGGCTCTGTCGAGCCTGTCCAGCCAGCCGTCCACCTCGTCGTCGGAGGCGCAGCCCGCATCCATGACGCGCTGCACGAGCGCGACCGCCTCCGCACGGCTCATCTCCACTCCACACTCACCAGGCCCTTCCACCACAACCACCGTAATGGGACCTGTGATCGCCCGGACGGGTCCTAGGGTCTGGGGAAGACCGACCTACTGGGCCAACTTCGATGCTCAGGCGGGCCGGACCTGACGTTCACGGACGAATCCAGCCGCTCAAGGGTCGCGTGTGGTTCCGGCGATGGGCGGCGGCTATTCAGCGGCGATCGCTTCATGCAGGCAGGGCGGGGCACCGGCAAGTGCTGGAGGTCAACCTCATCGGCAGCTACAACGTGCGGCGGCTGGCGGCGTCCTCATGCACCCGGAACGACAAGGACCGCTGGCGGCAGAATCTGTACAACGCCAACACCACTCTCGGAGTCGTCCTTCTTGGCCGGCCCAGGGGCCGTGGGCGTCCCCGCCATCAGCGAGGCCGGCTCTCCGGCCAACGCCGGCGGCCAGACGTACATCCCGGGCGGGGCGCTCGACGCGGCCGACGACGGCTGGTACCGCGGCCTGCTGCTGTGGCCGGAAAGGTTTGCCGGGGGCTCGCGGCGTCCGGGGGGAGGGGGTACCTCCCGTGCCGTTCAGGCCACGGGGAAGCATCGCAAGGCGGAGGATCGCGCTCGTACTGGACGTACTCGCGCGAATCCGACAACGCGGCGAGGACCTGTTCCAGCAGGGCCCATGCGGAGTCCGCGTAGCGCATGGCGGTCTCTCGTGAAGGCCTAACACCTCAGCGAACACCGTTCTTGGCCAGCTGGCTCAGCAGGGCGTCCACCAGCGGGGGCTTCAGGCCCAGCGCCAGGAACGCCAGGGGCCTGAGGCCGCGCCGTGCGACCTCGACCCGGTGGAAGGTCATGAAGACCGACGCGCCGCTGAGCCGGTTCAGCTCGGTCACCTCGCTCCACGCGACCGCGTCCTGCACGCCGCCCAACAGATTGGTGACGACCAGGCCGTGCGTGTAGAGGCAGCACCGCCTGAGTCCGAACCTGGCGGACATACGACGCCATGCCAGCATGAGGCCGAACAGGACGAACACCACCGCCGTCATGACAGCACCCTTGGCGAACGCCGCCGGGGGCGTGATGGCGGCCAAGCAGACGATCATGATGACGTACAGCACCACGCCGACCCGCCGCGCCATCTGCGCCAGGCTGCCTCCCACTCCCGCGATGGGATAGCTACCGAGCTTCTCGCCGAGGCCGAGCCTGTCCATGTCCTGTCGCATGATGAACCGTCTCCCCTGGAGCAGAGCCATGATCTCCCTATCGATTCGGACCGGCATCAGCCATCGCGGTGCGGCTGACGGGACGGCGGCAGCAGCGGCAACGGCATTACCGGATTCGAGGGGCTGAGAGAAAGTCCCCGTCGCGTTTCCCACGGAGCCACGCCGGTCACGGTCGGGCCGGCGCCGTGTCCGCATGATGAGTTGGGCGGGCAGACGGGTGCAGGGGACCATCTGCACGACCTCGACGTACTCGGTGTCCGCGTGAGCGCCACCGCCCACAACGCCCACGACGCCCAGGCCGCCCGGTGTCGGACAGCCCGCCGCCGCGGTGTAGTTGCCGTCCGAGGCACCGCCGACGGCGATCCCCCGCGGCGGCTCCTGGCCCAGCTCCGCGGCGAGCTGGGAGGCAAGGGCGAACAGTGCGGCGGAGGGGTGATCGGTCCCGCCCCATGCCAACTCTCTGTCGCGCTTCCCGTCGTGCCGACACATTTCCCCCTCGGACTTCATGGGCAGCGGTGCGGCGGGGCCGTTTTCCCTGCGAAGCCCGTCGTGCGAACGACGTTAGGGCGGGCCAAGGCATTCCACCAGCGACTGGATCGCATAGGACCCATGCACATGGAGAATGGGTTGTGGGAAGACGGGCGATACCCCGGTGGATCGTGAAGGGGGAGGGTTGTGTTCGAGGTCGACGCGCTTCGGCTGCTCGTGGTCGTGGCGGAGACCGGATCGTTCACCAAGACGGCGGTCCGGCTCAACTACACGCAGTCCGCGGTGTCCCGACGGATCGCCGCACTGGAGCAGCAGGCGGGCGGACCGCTGTTCGAGCGGCTCCCTCGAGGTGTACGGCTCAATTCCGCGGGCCGCGCGCTGCACCGGCACGCCGTGGAGGTGCTCGACCGGCTGTCGCGGGCGTCGCGGGAGCTGGCCGTGCTGCACGCGGGGCACGGCGGACTGCTGCACACGGGAGCCTTCGCCACCGCCAACATCTCGTTGGTGCCCACCGCCCTGCGAGCACTCCGGCACGCCAGGACGGCGACAACGACCGTTGCCGCGTAGCCCGTTGCGCTGTTCCCGCAGGACGTACTTGCGAATGACGCCCGCGCGGTCGCGAGCAGGCCCGTAACGGCGGGACTGGGGACGGCATGGGGGACCGATATGGATGCACCTGACCTGGCGGCGATGGCTGCGCGAGCTCTCTCCGCCGCAGTGTCAGGTGCCGCGAATACGGCGGTGTCGGATCTCGTACGCGGCTCCCTCGGCCGTGAGGGTGGTGTCGGAGGACCACGGGAGCCCAGGAGGCAGTTGCGTCACGCCGGCGGTTCGGGTGGAGTCGGCCTGATGCCGCATCACCTTTCTCGCGCCCCACAGGTCCGTGTCGTTCAGGGCGCCCCCAAGGTCTGAGTACCAGGCTACTCACGACATGACTCTGTCCTCAACGGTAAGTTTCACGGCGCCTCGCGTGGCACCCGGAAATCGATTCGGATCGTTGTCCAGGCACGCACCGACAGGAATGTCGACCGGTCGCGCCTCGCCGGATACACGGCCCCGACGATCAAGGATGCCCGCTTGCATTCACTTGTCCGAACTCGGTAACGGAAGCGGGACAATGATGAAGATTCACTTCAAGGCCGCAGGACTGGTCGCGGCGACTGTGGCCGCGATCGGCGGCAGCGTCCTCTCGGCACCGAATGCCTCGGCATCGAGTCCAGCGGAGCCGGCGGCGCCGTCCTCAACGACGGCATCGTCACGAGCGGCCGCGGAATTGGGCAACATCTTTCTCGTGAACAACAACAGCGGCAAGTGCCTTACTCCCGAGGGTGGCCGGTCCGACAACAACGCCGTCAATGTCATCTTCAACTGCGACACCGACCCGTCACGCAAGTGGTACCTGGTGAACAAGGGCAACAACATCTACCAGATCCTGAACCTCAACAGCGGCAAGTGTCTTACCCCGGAAGGGGGGCGCTCCGACAACAACGCTCAGACCGTCATCTACAACTGCGACAATGATCCGTCGCGGCTCTGGTACTTCGTCGACAAGGGCAATCTCACCTACCACCTCGTGAACTACAAGAGCGGCAAGTGCCTCAGCCCGGCCGGCGGGGGTATCGCGAACAACACGCCCACAGTCATCTACAACTGCGACACCCACCCGTCGCGCCTTTGGTATCTCGCTGCGGCATAAGCATCGCCGGGACGGATTTGTCGGCCGAGTGGGCGCCGTGGTCGTGTCGTCGACTGGACCCCGTCCGTAAAGCCGGACCGTATGAGGCCCCGGGATGCGATGGTCCCGGGGCCTCATACGTGGGACGCACCAGACGCCGCACGCTCAGCCCTGCGGGCGGACGGCGCCATGTGCCAGACACTGCCTGGACCGGCGCGACCCGGCTCCATCCGGTGGCGAATGATCCGTTGAGTAGACCCTCAACGTGATGTGGTTGCTGTTGGCGTCGAGGGTGCCGACGGCGCCCGCATCGGTCGAAGCATTGCAATAGCGCAGTCGGTCCGTCGAGGAGACCGCGCTGTCCGGCGTCACCGCGACCGCCTTCGCGGGGGTGGTACCCGCGGTGGTGAAGACGGCGAGCACCAAGAGGGCGTCTTTCCCGACATTTTATCCCGGAATGAGTGTTTAACCCCCGAGTGTCGGGTCGCGCCAGAAGAGGGTGGCATCGTCGGCCAGGCACACCGGTCCAGGCCACATCCTCGTTTCCCGGTCCCGCGAACAATTCTGACTCCGACTCACGGAAGATTCCCTGCTCGCCACCCCCCTGCAATCAACTCCGTCTGCTTCATTGACATCTCACTCGGAAGACCTATCTTTGGGAGCGCTCCCAAAACAGCCTCGCAACTGGAAGGAGTCCCCCACCATGCGTAAAAAGAGTCCGTTAACCGGGCGTTCGCGAGCGTCCCTCCGCCGGCCTCTCCAGGCGCTCGTCATGCTGTTCGCCGTGGCCGTCGGCGCCCTCACCTGGTCGATCCCCGCCCAGGCCCACGGCACCGTCGTCGGCCCCGCCACCCGCGCGTACCAGTGCTGGAAGACGTGGGGCAACGACCACACGAACCCGGCCATGCAGACCCAGGACCCCATGTGTTGGCAGGCCTTCCAGGCCAACCCCGACACCATGTGGAACTGGATGAGCGCGCTCCGCGACGGCCTCGGGGGCCAGTTCCAGGCACGGACCCCCGACGGGACACTCTGCAGCAACAACCTCTCGAGGAACGCCAGCCTGGACAAGCCCGGATCGTGGAAGACCACCACCATCGGCAACAACTTCTCGGTCCACATGTACGACCAGGCGTCCCACGGTGCCGACTACTTCAAGGTCTACGTGAGCAAGCAGGGCTTCAACCCCAAGACCCAGACCCTGGGCTGGAGCAACCTCGACTTCATCACGCAGACCGGCCGCTTCGCCCCGGCACAGGACATCACGTTCCCCGTCCAGACCTCCGGCTACACCGGACACCACATCCTGTTCGTGATCTGGCAGGCCTCGCACCTCGACCAGGCCTACATGTGGTGCAGCGACGTGAACTTCGGCTGAGCCGCGAAGCACCGCACACGGCACCGGCCTCTGCCGGGCGCCGGTAACCCGCCGCCCGGCCGACCGAGCCCCGTCGGGACAGGGGCCCCAATGGGTCACCCTGCCCCGACGGGGCTTCCCGCGTTCCTCACTTGACTCTGAGGCTCCTACAGATCGTCAAGCGGCCGGAGATGTCGGGGGATCTTGGACGGTCGGTCGCGATGCCGCGCTTGCGGCCCACGATCTTCTTGGCGTTGTCCGTACCTTGACTCGTGGCGGGCACGCTGGTGGAGGTCTTGACGCTCTGCGCGTCGATCACGCACGCCGACGGCTTCGTGTTCCGGCCCTCCTGCTGGCGCACCAACTCCCGCAACAGGCCGTTGAGCTGGGCAGAGATGCCGTCGGACTGCCACTTGGCAAAGTAGCCGTAGACCGTGTTCCCGTGTGGGAAGTCATGCGGCAGGTAGCGCCACTGCGCCCCTGTGCGGTCCACGTACAAGATCGCGTTTCGGCCATGCCCTGGACGTACCGCCGGTCGGGGGCGTGCGCCCAGGCGTGCGGTCTGTCGGACTGAAGCACGGAACAGATACGGACGTCCTGGAATGAGACAGGCGCAGGCCGCCTTCTGCCCCAGCTGTCACATCACCCGCCTCTGCGAGCAACTCCAACCCGGCTTGACCCACCCGCACCAGATCATCAGCGGACGCAATACAGGAGACAGCGCCGCACTACAGATGAAAACGACCTCCAAGAACAGGAACGCCGTGATGTTCGTTCGTATACCCGTACGTGACACCCGTTGGTCCTCTCACCTCCGGAGTTTGATGATGGCGACGACATCTGCTCGCAGACCGGGCCCGCGCGCCGTGGACGTGCCTGTTCACCCTTGCCCACGGTGACCGGGCGGACGCGAGGAGTCGGCTACTCGAACCCGTGCGGAGGGCGGCCGTCGCCCAGCACGGCGGCCAACTCGGCCCGGCTGGTGGTGCCGATTTTTGAATTCACCCTGTACAGATGGCCCTCAACGGTACGCACCGAGACCACCAGCCGGGCGGCGATCTCCCGGTTGGACATTCCCTGAGCGGCCAGCGTGGCGATCTCGCGTTCGCGGTCCGTGAGTGGCAGCGGCTGGATCCCGACTCTCGTCGCGAGGGTACGTGCGCCTTCACACCGTCCACTCAACCGCTGTACCTGGGCGACGGCGGTATGGACGGCACTTCGCCGGCCACGACGCGCGTACGCGGTCGCCGCGTGCGCCGCCGCGTCGGCCGCGGCCAACAGGTCCCCCATCCCCTCGAGCTGGGACGCGGCGGCTCGCAGGGCATCGCCGTCGTCGGCGGCCAGCGCGGCGGCGTGTGCGGCGGCGGCCTGGGCCCGGGGCCCGTCGACCCGGGTCGCCAGCTCGGCCAGCCGACCGGCGACGGACCGGTCACCGAAGCACAGCGCGGTGTGCAACGCCAGTACCTCGTGCGCGAGTTGTCCTGTCGCGACCGCGACCGACGCCGCCTCGTGTGCGAACGCCTTCGCGGTGCTGGACGCACCTTCGGCGGCGGCCATCCACGCTTGTGCCAACAGCATGTCGGGCCGAAGGAACAGCAGCGTCGGGTGTTGTCCCGCAAGCAGCTCCGCCATCGCGTCCCGGCCGGCGGCCAGGTCACCGGTGAGTGCCAGCGCGCGGACCAAGTGGATCAGGCAGGCGTATTCGAAGCCGCCCGCGTGGCCGAACTTTTCCAGTCCCGCGTGCGCCTCGCGCAGCCACCGTAAGGCGGAGACAGGCCGGCCCTGCGCGAGGGTGACCTCCCCCATCAGCACACCGCTGATCGCGGCGGTGAAGTCGAAACCCTCCGTCGACTCCCAGCTTGTGCGCGCGATGTCGTCCGCGACCTGTAGATACCCCGCCAGGCGTAGCCCGGTGATCTGGAGGCCGATCAGCGGGAAGCGTAAGAAGGCGAGTTCGGTCGAACGGGCGGCTGCCTCAAGGCCACGCGCCACCGCCGGGCCGAGCTCGTCGGCACGGCCCAGCGTCGCCAGCCCGGCGGCATACCCGCTGGCGGCGAGGGCCACGGACTCATCGGGCGGGCCCGGTGACGCCAGCACCGTGGTCGCGGACTCAAGCGCCTGAACCGGCCTGGCCATCTGCCCTTCGAGCAGCGATCGCAGGGCCATGAGCCGAATCCGGCCGTCGTTCCCGGTGACACGCGACTCAGCTGTCTCAAGGAGTGTCTCCGCCTCCGCCGGCGTCGCGTCCATCCACGCCATATTGATCACCTGTGTCACCGTTGCCCTGACCACCTCGGCGTCCGTGCCGGCCGTGGCGGTCAGCGCGGCGACCTCGGCCTCCGCCGAGCGGCTCATTCCGGTGAGGGCGGACACCACGATCATCCCCGCTTCGAACCCGGCGCCCGCCGCTTGCGCGGCCTGCCCGAGTCGTACAGCCAGTGGAAGGTCACACAGCTGGGCGGCACGTCCGGCCGCCTCGGTGAGCAGGTGCTTGTCCGGGTCGAGATCGGAGTCCACAGCGAGGACGGCACGTCGCACCGTGTCGTCGGCCCGGCGGGCGCCGGTCCGCGCCAAAGCCTCGCTGATCCGGCCTCGCAGGCGGCGCGCACGCAGCAACCCCATGGCTGTCCGCCGTACCTCGCCGTAGATGGGGTGGGCCAGCCGGACCTCCAACCGGCGGCCCTCCTGCTCGACGGAGACCAGACCCGCGGTCTCGGCGCGCTCAACCGCCGTCGCGTCGGTCAGTCCCGTCAGCAGGCTGACACCCAGCGGCTCTCCGACGGCGAGGAGATCGACCGCCGCTTGGACAGGCTCGGACAGGTCGCCCATACGGAGGGCCACCAGGTCTGCCAGTTGTGGTGACACCAACGACTTCCCGGACCAACGCCACACACCCCTGACCCGGTACAGGCGACGTGCCCTGACCTCTTCGTCGACGAACTGACGCAGGTACAGGGCGTTTCCCCGGGTGATCGCCCAGAGACGGGCGACGCTCGTGCTCTCCATCGGGCCGCCCAGCACCGCTTCCAGCAGGGCACCGGTCTCCGGCTGCGGGAGGGGTCGCACCTCCAGCCGGCCGATGTACTCGTCCTTCCATAAACTGGTCACCGGGTCGAGTACGGACTCACCGGCGCGCACGGTGAGGACCACGGTGGCGGACCTGTGGACGACGAGCTGGTGGACGAGGAGTGCCGAGACCTCGTCGAGCAGGTGGGCGTCGTCGACACCGACCACCACCGGGGTGGGACCGGCGTCGGCCACGAGCGCTCGGGCGGCCTCGCGCAGCACCGACGACGGATCACCGCTGATCGCGCCCAGCAATGCCGCGAAAGCGCCCAGCGAGAGGTTACGCCCGGATGCCGTGCCCACCACCCAGCGGGTGGCGGCGCCACCTTCCGCGGCCAGTGTGAGCGCCTGGCGCGCCAACCACGTCTTGCCCACCCCGGCCTCGCCGGTCAGCACCACGCCCCCCGGGCCTTCAGCGCCCTGCATCACACCGTCGATGAACCTCAGTTCGTCAAGCCGCCCCACAAACGGCCAGGTTCGCCTCATGGGTCAAGAATAGGAACCGCCCCCGATCACCTCACGGCATGATCCTGCCGACTTTCCGTTGTCCGTCAGACGCCGGGGTCCGCGTCGGAGGCGAGGGCGGGGAACGTTGAACGCGAACTCTTCATCCGCGCGATGGCCGGAGAGCGGACGGCCCCAGCAGACGGTGGCGGACCGAGGATCGTGCTCGGGCCGCACGCCGACTACTTCGGGCACTTCCTGCATGATCCCCGGTTGTCGCGGATCGCACGGGCAGGGCAGTTCACCGTTCCCGCGATGAACTCCGCCGCTCGCTGACGTTGGAGAGGAATTCCTCCGAACCCTGCCACCAGTGCTTTCCTGTTCTTCCGATCGATACGGGCCTCGAAACAGGGCGGCAGGGCCCGCCAGGCGCAGCCGCCGGCCAGGACGTGGATGATCGCGGCGAACAGCGTCTCATCAGGCGTGTCCTGCGTCCCACCGCCCTGCGGCCGCACCCTCGACGGCGGGATCAGCGGCTTCGCGATCTCCCACAGCCCATCCGGAACAATCCAACTCCACCTACCCCGCCCCACGCACAGCCCAAACGAGCCACCTCCGCGTAGGACACGGTCTTAGTTGGGGTACACGTAGCCCTCGATCCTGGCCAGGCTGTACCCGGCGGCGTACGCCGAGTTGATCCCCTGCGTGGTCGCGGTGGCGAAGTTGTCCTGCCTGGTGCTGCTCCAGAACTGGTACAACGGCACCGTGCCACTTACTTGGACCGGATAAATGTACGCCTGGATCCTGGCGTAGCTGTACCCGGCGTCGTAGGCGGAATCGATGCCCGCCTGGGTCGCCGTGCTGAAGTTGTCGCCCCGGGTGGGGCTCCAGAACAGATAGAGCGGCACGGTGCCCGGGTCCTGCGCTGTCAGACCCAACCCCTCTTGGCGGGCGAAGGTGTAGCCGGCCTCCCGGGCGCTCTGATCCTCAGCGGCAGAACCGGAAATGAAGTTGTCGCCACGCGCGGCACTCCACCACTGCAGCAGCGAGGTGCGGGGCGCGGAGGCGGACTGATCGGCCTGGGCCGGCGTCGCTGCGGCCGATCTGGAGTCGCTGGTTCCGGCGGCCCGCGCCGGCTGTCCGTGTACAAGGCCGGCGCCGGTGATGCTTACGGCGGTGAACAGGGCGATCGCCATGAGAACGAGTTGATGACGCGTTCGTACCTGCGCAGTGCTGGACATGAGCCAACTCCCTCGTAGAGAACCAGGACGGCCACGCCACCGCCGAACAACCGGCACCTGCCGGCCGAGGAGGTGACCGGCCCTGTCGTCGGCCAGAATTTCAGGCCGCCGCGAGCACGTCACGAGTAGTCGAATACGCACTGCGGGCGCACGGAAGGCGCGGTGCGCCCGCAGCACGCGGGGTGTCCTCGGCACGCCCCCTCCGGACCGACGGTGACCCGTCCCCGTCGAGGACTACAGCCACACCGGCAGCGGATCTCCGCCGCCGGGCGGGTGGTCGACCTCCAGGCGGATCAACGTGCCCTTGATGACGGGGAGTTCGCCGTCGTGGTCGATCCACGTGGAACGGGTAATGAGTCGGGGATGGATACGGTCCCAGGCCATCGTCCGTGCGGTGCCGTTCCGGTGACCTGCGCGGTTGCCGCATCACTTCCGATGAGGACGGGATCCGCGCAAGTGGCGGGCAGTGGGCCTCGGTCCGGCCGTTGTCACGGTGATCGCCGCCCCTGGCGGGTCGGT
Source organism: Streptomyces sp. NPDC055025 (assembly GCF_053608565.1). Lineage (NCBI taxonomy): Bacteria > Bacillati > Actinomycetota > Actinomycetes > Kitasatosporales > Streptomycetaceae > Streptomyces > Streptomyces sp. NPDC055025. Next base: position 43,180 of record NZ_JBSGVS010000016.1, on the reverse strand, counting down.
GGACATGACCAGCCGATCCGGCCACACCAACTTCGAGGTACGGTTCTCCCTCGCTCGGACCGGGTGACCGTGCCCTCCGGTCAGGAAACTTTCAGGTGAACCCTGCCAGCGTGCTGCGTCATGACACCAGACACATATGTGCCGAGCGCCTCACGGCGCCGCGAGCTGATGAACAAGGTCCCCGAGGTCACCCTCTACTTCTGGGTCATCAAAGTTCTCTGCACCACGGTCGGGGAGACCGCGGCCGACCTGCTGAACGCCAATCTCGGGCTCGGGCTGACCAATACGTCCTTCATCATGGGCGCTCTGCTCGTGATCACGCTGTTCTTCCAGTTCCGGGCTCGCGCCTATGTGCCGGGCCTGTACTGGCTCGCCGTCGTGCTGATCAGTGTGGTGGGCACTCTGGTCAGCGACAATCTCACCGACAACCTCGGCGTTCCGTTGGAGATCACGACGGCGGTCTTCGCGGTCGCCCTGGCCCTCACCTTCATCGGCTGGTACGCGAGCGAGCGCACGCTCTCCATCCACTCCATCCGCACCGGCCGGCGCGAGGGCTTCTACTGGCTGGCGATCCTCTTCACCTTCGCCCTCGGTACCGCCGCAGGCGACCTCACCGCCGAGCGGCTCAATCTCGGATACTGGCTCTCGGCCGTCATCTTCGCGGTCCTGATCGCCGCGGTGGCAGTCGCCCACCGCGCCCTCGATCTGAACGCCGTCTGGTCGTTCTGGATCGCTTACGTCCTCACCCGCCCACTCGGCGCGTCCCTCGGTGACTATCTGTCCCAGGCACGTGCGGACGGTGGACTGGGGCTCGGCACCGTGGGGACCAGCGCGCTGTTCCTGGCGGTGATCCTCGGCCTGGTCGTCTTTCTCACCCGGACCAGGAGGGATGTCGTACCGCCCGAGCCACTCAGCCCGCGGGCAGAGTGACGGTGAACCACGCGCCCGCGTGTCCGGCGTCGAGTGCGATGTCACCGCCGGCCGCGCGGGCGAGCCGGCGCGCGAGCGCCAGTCCGAGGCCCGCGCCGTCGTGACCGTCGCCGGGCGTCGCGCGCCGACCCGGTTCGAAGAGCGAGTCCCGGAAGTCCTCCGGTACTCCGGGCCCGTCGTCGGCGACGGTCACCCGCACCGTGCCCGCCACCGCCGCGCACTCGATCACCACGGTGTGCGCGGCATAGCGACGGGCGTTGTCCAGCAGTGGGCTCAGGATGCGTTCGGCCAGTGCCGCGGAGACACCGGCGGTGGCCGGGCCGCCACGGACCTCGGTCAACGGCGTCCGCGGCGGTCCGTCCGCACCGCGCCGGGCCAGCTCCCGCGCGAGCGCCGGGACGTCGCAGCTTCCTGGAGTCTGTCCGGTGCGTGTACGGGCCTCGGAGAGCAAGGTCTCGCAGATCCGGCCCATCGTGGCGGCGGCGCTCGCGATGGCCTCGTGCGAGGCACGCTGTTCGGCGGCGGTGCGCGGGCGCCGGGCGAGCCATTCGGTCTCCGCGGTGATCCGGGCCAGCGGAGTACGCAGCTCGTGCGAGATGTCGGCAGCCTGACGCTGTTCATGGCGCAGGACCGCGGCGAGCCGGTCCAGCAGCTCGTCGAGACTGGAGGCCAGGGAGACGAGTTCGGTGGGCCTGCCGCCCTCACCGAACCGTTCCGCCACACCCGCCTTGCTCCACTCGGCGGCCTGCGCGCTCATGTCGCCCACCGGCCGCAGAGCCCGCCGTACGACCAGCCGGGTCAGCAGATAGACACCGCCCAGCAGCACCAGCGACAGGGCGATCGAGCCGGCCAGCGCGGAATCGGCGGTGCTGACATACGGGTCGAGGCTGACGGAGGTGACCACGGTACCCGCCTGTGCGCCGCCCGCGGCCTCACCTCCACTTCCGGCCTCAATGCCGCCTCCGGTGACCGGCAGCGCGACGACCGGCAGCGCGTAGAGCCGTGTCGCCGAGGGCGAGGTGGTCTCGGCGAACCGGGTGCCGTGGCCGACCAGCGCGTCCGCCTGCCGCTGGAGGGCGGGCGGAACATTCGGGGGCCGCTCGATCGCCCGGCCGCCCTCGTAGATCCACACACCCGCGTCCAGGGCCTGGTCCTCCGCCGGCTCCCTGACCGTCAGCCGTCCGTCCGGCCGCGCCTCCACGGTGGCGGCCACGGCCTCCGCACGGGTACGCAGCACCTCGTCGGCCTGCCCGTGCAGTCTCCTGTCCAGGGCCACATTGAACACCGTGGTCAGTACGGCGATCCACAGGACACTGGTGGCAAGGGCGATCAGCGCCAGCCGGCCACGCAGCGTACGCGGACCGATGCGCTGGAGACGGCGCTGTCCGATCATGCGAAGCGGTATCCGATGCCACGGACCGTGCCGATGCCGTGCGGCGCGTCGGCCTCGCGCAGCTTCCGTCGCAGCCGGACCAGATACTGGTCCAGGGTGTTGTCGGAGACCTGGGCGCCCTCCGGCCAGCCGGCCCGCAGCAGGGCGCGTCGGCGTACGGCGGCCCCGGGGGCGGCCATCAGACAGGCCAGCAGCCGGAACTCGGTGGGAGTGAGCGCCACCGCCGTCCCGCGCACCTCCAGTTCATGGCGCACCGGGTCCAGCCGTACCGCACCCGTGTCGATCGCCGTACCGTCGCCCGAGCGCCGCAGCACGGCCCGGATCCGGGCCGCGAGTTCGCTGAGATGGAAGGGCTTGGCCAGATAGTCGTCGCCACCGGAGGAGAAGCCCGAGAGCCGGTCGGTCAGTGTGTCGTGCGCCGTGAGAAACACCACCGGCGCGGTCACCCCGGCGGCACGCATCGCCTGGCACACATCGCGGCCGTCGGAGTCGGGCAGTCCGACATCGAGCACCACCGCGTCCACCGAGCCGTCGGCGGCGCGCAGCGCCGAGGCGCCGTCGGCCGCTGTCACCACGAGGAAGTCCTCGTCGCGTAGGCCGCGGGCGATCACATCGCGCAGTCCGTGGTCGTCCTCGACGATCAGCACGCGGGGAGTCGTCATTCCGCCAGTATGACCACGTACGGACGTCCGCCGTCCATCGTCCCGGGCCGCGACGCGCGCGTTCAGGTTGTGTTCAGGTACGGCCCGGCATCCTCGGGGCGTGACCGTGATCCAGGGCGCGGAAGGCCGCGTCGATGTGTACGGATGTATGTATGGCGGCGTGTACGGGCGCGTCCGTCCGTGGCGCCGGGCGGCGTGAGGCGATGGCACGTATCACGGTCGTCGAGGACGACCCGACGATCGGCGGCGGCCTCAGCGCGACACTGCGCGTGCTCGGTCACGACAGCCGCTGGTGCCCCGACGGCGCCACCGCGTTGGCACACACCGCGCCGTACCCGGCCGATCTGCTCCTGGTCGACCTGGGGCTGCCCGACATGGACGGATTCGAACTGTGCCGTCTGCTGCGGGAGCGGGCTCCGGACGCCGTCATCGTCGTACTGACCGCGAGAACCGGGGAGATGGATGTCGTCCAGGCCCTGGAGTGCGGAGCCGACGACTATCTCACCAAACCCGTCAGGATCGCCGAGCTCCAGGCCCGGGTCACCGCCCATCTGCGTCGCGCCACGCCCGGCGCCCTCGGAGTACCCGGCGCCTCGGCGCGGATCGGCCTCGGCGCTCTTGTCGTGGACCGGCCCGGCCGACGCTGTCTGGGCCCTCTGGGCGAGATCACACTCCGTCCCCGCGAGTTCGATCTGCTGGTACGACTGGCCGCGCGTCCGGGACAGGCCGTCAGCCGCGAGGACTTGATGAACGACGTCTGGGACGAGAACTGGTTCGGCTCCACCAGGACCCTCGATGTGCATGTGGCCGCCCTGCGCCGCAAACTCGGCGACCATGTGCGGATCACGACACTGCGCCAGTTCGGCTACCGCCTCGAAGTCCCGACGGCCCCCGCGGCCGGCTGACGGCAGGACCGGACAGTGCGCCGCCGCATCCTGGGATCGACCGTGCTGGCGGTCGTGTGCGCGGTGCTTCTCTTCGCTCTGCCGCTCGCCGTCGCCGCGCTGCGGCTGTACGAGCAGGACGAGGAGCGTGAGCTGCGGCAGCTCGGCGAGCGGGTCGCGGTCGGCCTGCCCGTACCGCTCGGCCGTCCCGGCGCCGCCGATCCGGTGGAGCTGCCCCGTACCGAGGCGGGCACCCGTATCGCGGTGTACGGGCCCGACGGGCGGCGCGTGATCGGTACCGGTCCCCAGGCCGGCGACGGTCCGGTACGGGCCGCGGCGGCGGGGCGGGCCGCCACCGCCCGGTCCGGTGAGGGCCTGGTGGCGGCGGTCCCGGTCGGCGGCGCCGAACATGTGCGCGCGGTGGTACGGGTCACCTCGCCCGCTGCCGATCCGTACCGGCGGGCCGCCCTGACCTGGGCCGGGATGGCGGTGCCCGCGGCGCTCGCCGTGGGCGTCGGCGTGCTGCTCGCGGTCCGGTCCAGCCGTCGGCTCGCCCGTCCACTGGAGGCGCTCGCCGTCGCGGCCCGCGACATGGAGCGCGGCGAGCCGCCGGCCGGCCGTGCACCGGCTTCCGGGCTGCCGGAGGCGGACGCGGTCGCCGACGCCCTCGCCCGCGCGTCCGGCCGCATCGGCCTGCTCCTGCGGCGCGAGCGGGCCTTCAGCGCTGACGCGTCCCACCAGCTCCGTACGGCGCTCACCGGTGTACGACTGGAGCTGGAGACTCCACTGGCACCCGGCGCGCGCACCGATCCGTACACCGCCCTGCGCACGGCCCTCCAGCAGGTCGAACGGATGGAGACCACCCTGACCGATCTGCTGGCCCTGGCCCGTGACGTACCCGAGCGGGCACCGCTCGACCTGGCGCCGCTCCTCGACGGGATCGAACGGCACTGGCACGGCGAACTCGCGGCGGGCGGGCGGCGCCTGCGGGTGGTGATCGACGAGGACCTGCCGGACGCCGTCGGCTCACCGCGGGCCGCCCGGCAGGTCCTCGATGTGCTGATCGCCAATGCCCGCACGCACGGCAGGGGAACGGTGACCGTACGCGTCCGGGAGAGCGCCGGAGTGCTGGCCGTGGATGTCGAGGACGAGGGCGACGGGATCCCCGAGGGCACGGATCCGTTCGTACGGCGCGGCCACGCGACGGAGGACGGCCATGGCATCGGTCTCGCGCTGGCCCGCTCACTGGCCGAGGCCGAGGGCGGCAGACTCTTCGTCTCCCGCCCTCGCCCGCACCCCGGATTCACCTGGCTCGTGGCCCTTCCCGCGCGGCCCGCGCCGGCGAGGCTCCCGTCACACGGGCAGTCGTGAGATGCCCGGCCCGCCCGACCCGCTTGGCCCGCGGGTCCGCCGGTCCGTCACAGCTCCCGCAGCTCGGTGAGCGGAGGCCGGCGGGCATGCCGTACGGCGGCCCAAGCCGCCACCGCCAGCGCCGTCACCGTGATCCCGGCCATCGCACTCAGATAGGCCCAGGGGACGACGATCTGTGACGGCGGCGGATCGAAGACTCCGGAGAGCACCTTCACCAGCATTCGCGACAGTGCCCAGCCGAGCACCGCGCCACCGGCGAGGCCCGACACGGCCACAAGCGCCGCCTCGCTCCACACGAATCCCGAGAGCTGCCGTCCCCGCGCGCCCAGCACCGACGCCAGCGCCAGCGTGCGCCGCCGCTCCGCCAGTCCGAGCGCCAGCACCAGACCGCCCGCCGCGGCGGCGATCACCAGCGCGAATCCCAGCTCGACCCGGGTGAGTCCGGCGAGATCGACGGCAGTGAGACTGGATCCGATCGCGGTCCGCGACGACGGCAGATCCGTGATGCGCGCGTTCGGTCCGAGCAGTACCCGCGCCCGCGCCGCGACCGCCCGCTGATCCATGCCGCCCGTGTCGACCAGCAATGTACTGGCGGCCCCGCTGCCCGTCGTACGGGCGATATAGGAGGCGTTGGCGACCAGGAAGCTGTCCTTGGGCGCGGTCGGGAACTCCTTCACGACACCCGCGAAGTGGAAGGGAACCGTACGTAGCCGGCCGGTCCGCGCGTCGGTCAGCCGGAGCCGGACCTGATCGCCCGGGTGGAGCTGGAAATCGTGCGCCGTCTCCGCGCTCACCAGCAGCCCGTCGGGACGCCCGGCGAGACGGTCCATCAGGGCGCTCGCCGTACCACCGGAGAAGTAGGCGTCCTGCAACCGCCCGGCCGACACGATGTTCGCGGGCCGTACGCCGTACAGGTCCTGGAGATCGGCGCCGACATACGCGAACCGGTGCTGGAGCGGCTCGACATGACGTACGCCGGGCACCGCGGCGATCTTGGTGATGTCCGCGGGACCAGTGGCAGAGGCTGTGGATGTGGACGTGGACGTGGTGACGGTGACATCGGCGCCGTTGGTCAGCACGGCGTCCACCTCGGCCTGCTGCCGGTAGGTGGAGTTGAACACGGCGGTCGACGCGGCGAACGCGCAGGCCAGCGCGAGCAGCACCACCGAGCGCAGCACCGTGCCGCGCTGCCGGGACAGACTGGCCGCGACCGTGCCGGAGAGGGCACCGGCCGCAGGCCGGAACAGCCTTCGCAGCACCGGCCCGCCACGGTGCAGCAGCCCGTCGGTCAGCAGCCAGGCCAGCACCGCCCCGGCCGCCCACAGCAGGGCGGGGCCCGCGAACGCCCAGTAGTCGACGGACAGGCTCGCGGTGCCCTCCGGGGCCAGGACCAGCGCGTAGTTCGTCGTGCTCGTGGCGCGGAACACCGCCAGCGAGCCCGCCGGCAGCAGTACGGCCAGTGCCCACCACGCCGGACGTGGCACCGGGCGGCGCCCGACCACCGTACGGCCGGAGACAACGGTTGCCCGCCGAGCGTCGAACCGCGCCGGTACCAGTACGGTCGCGCCCGCCACCGCCACTCCCGCCACCGCGGCGACCAGCGCCCACGCCGGCGAGATCCCCGCCGTACCGAACGCCGTACGGCTCACCAGTGCGGCGAGCGCCAGCCCGCCCGCCGTGCCGGCCACCGCGACAACCGCGGCCTCCACCGCCGCCAGACCCATCAGCCGGCCCAGGGTGGCTCCCCGGGCCCGGAGCAGCGCCTGTTCCCTGCGTCGGCGGCCCGCTCCGGCCTGGGCGACCGCCCAGGTCAGCGCGGCGGCCAGCACGGAACCGGGCACGCCGAGGAAGAGAAACAGCAACTGCGCGTAGAGCGCGTCCGAGCGGGCGGCGTCCAGAACGGCGCCCAGATTGTCACCGACCAGACCGGTACCGGCGAGCCGTACCTCCGCGTTGTGCGCGCTGCCGGTGGCCGTGGTGTACGCGGCGGCCGGATCGGCGGGCAGATCATGGCCACGCAGGGTGTGGATCTGTGTCCGTACGAGATCGGGCCGGGGACCGGCGAGCGGATCGAACACGGTGCGCCAGGTCCGCTCGGGAAGCAGGAGGACATTGTCCGGCGGCGCCGAGGGCTGCGACTGCGGCGGCGCTCCCACGTTCTGAAACAGTGAGTCGGCGAACGGCAGTTCCACCACACCGGCCACTTGGAGCGGCACCGCGGGCAGCCCGGCCCGCTTGACGGTGACAGTGTCGCCGGGAGCCGCGTGCAGATTGGCGGCGGTCTGCTGGGCGAGCAGCACTCCCCGGCCGCTCCCCGCCAGTACCCGGATCTCGCCGGGGAAGACGGTGGCGTAGTCGGCGGGCAGACCCAGCACTGACCCCGGCCCGGTGCTCTGGAGTGTGCCGTTCGTCCGGGCGTCCAGCCCATCGGTCTGCCCGTAACCGACCGGCAGGGCCTTCTTCGTACCCGCCAGAGCACGCACGGTGGACAGCACGCCGGTCGGATCGGCCCCGTCGGCGACCTGTACCTGCCAGTCCACGGAGACCGAACGCACCGACTGGGACGTCATGGTGGCCCGGGTCGTGGAGAGGAAGCCGCCCAGCACGGACAGCAGCGCGACGGCCACCATCACTCCCGACGCGGTCGCGAGAAGCCGGCCGCCGCGCACACGCAGCAGCCCCGAAAGCCACATCTTGATCATCGCACCTCACCTTCCTGATGTTCCCGCGGCTCAGGTCCCGTACGATCCGCCGGCACCAGCCGGCCGTCGGCCATGGACCATCGTGTGGACAGCGACTCCGCCACCCGGGTGTCGTGCGTGGTGACCACCACGGCCGCGCCGAGCGTCTCGGCGGCGCCCAGCAGCACCGTCATCACCTGCTCGGCGCTGTAGCGGTCGAGCTGGCCCGTCGGCTCGTCCGCCAGGATCAGCCGCGGCCGTCGTGCCAGCACCCGCGCCACCGCGACACGCTGGGCCTGACCGGCCGACAGTTCGTCGGGCAGCTTCGCCGCCAGCGCCGCCAGTCCCAGGCTCTCCAGCGCCGCGACGGCACGGACCTCCGCGTCCGTCTCCTCCACGCCGTCGATACGCAGTGGCAGGGCGACGTTCTCGACCGCCGTGAGCGGCGGCAGCAGACTCGGTCCCTGGAAGACGAAACCGATGTGCCGGGCGAGCGGCCCTTCGGACAGCCGGGGATGGGTGATCCGCCCGGCCGTGGGCCGGTCCAGACCGGCCATCAGGTGCAGCAGCGTCGACTTGCCGGAGCCTGAAGGGCCCACGACCGCGATACGCGCGCCCGCGGCGACCGTACAGCTCGCGCCGTGCACGGCGACCACCGCGCCGCTGCCCGAGCCATAGGTGCGCGCCACGTCCGCGCAGACGACCAGCGGTTCTCCGGTCCCGGCCATCACACCCACCGTCCGTCCCGCATCCGCAGCACCCGGTCGGCCACGGAGGCCACCGCCTGCGAGTGCGTGACCACCACCATGGAGGTCCCGGTCGCGGCCCGTTCGCGCAGCAGCGCGAGAATCCGCCGCTCGGTCTCCGCGTCCACCTCACCGGTGGGCTCGTCGGCGAGGACCACGGCCGGGTCGTTGGCCAGTGCCACGGCCAGACCGGCACGGGCCGACTCGCCGCCGGAGAGCTGCCGGGGCAGCGCGCCCGCACGTCCCGCGATACCCATTCGCTCCAGCAGATCCCGTGGCCCTATGTGGTCCGGGGTGCGCGAGAGCCGCCGTACGAGCCGTACGTTGCCTGCCACCGTGAGGTGCTCCAGCAGATTGCCCGACTGGAACAGCACACCGATGTGCCGGGCTCGGAGCCGGCCGCGCAGTTGTTCCCGCTGGTGGGACAGAGGCAGACCGGCGACGCGCACCATGCCCGCGTCAGGTTCGTCCAGACCGGCCAGACAGTTCAGCAGAGTCGTCTTGCCGGACCCGGAAGGGCCCATGACCGCGACGATCTCACCCTTCGCCACCTCCAGACCGACTCCCTGGAGCGCGAAGGTCTCCTCCTCACCGGCCCGGAAGAACCGGTACAGGGAGCGTGCGCTGAGCGGAGCTGCCGCGGTCATCGTGACCACCGGAAGGAGTCCGTGACGGTACGCCACGGATCGACGTTGTCCGCGCCCACCGCGCCGGAAAGCGTCAGCACGACCCGTTCGCCCTTGTGCCAGAACACATAGCGCTCCACGTCCTGCCGGACGCTCTTGCCGGTCACGCCGTCGGCCGCCGAGTCCGCCCGGTACGTGGCCAGTACGGCACTGCCGCCCTGGCGGCTCACGGTGCTCACCTTGCCCACCGTCACATTCGTTCCTGACCGTTCGACGGCCGGCAGATCGGCCGCACGAACCGAGTCGACAGTCGGCGCCCGCGGGGTCGGTGACCGTTCGATCCGGACACTGTTGAACTTGTCGCTGAAGACCGTGGCGGTGCCGGAGCCCTGGCGCGCCCAGCCCTCGGGCACCTTGACGCGATAACCGGCTCCGGCCGGTGACCAGTCCACGTACACCTGGTTGTCGGGAATGTCACCGGCGGGATTCACCTCCGGCGCGGGGGCCGAGGAGGACGGGCCGGATCCGGAGTCGGAGCTGCCGGAGGAGCACGCCACTGCTCCGGTCAGGATCACCAGACCGGTCAGCACGGCGGACAGGGTACGACGCATCATGACACCTCTGCGCGGGGGACGAGCCGGCCGGACGACCGTCTCGGAACCGACGCTAGAAACCGGGCGGCCAGCGTCCGCACCACAACAGGTGAGCGCGCGGTTAACGCGTCCTCGCCGGCAACGCAGCACCCGCGATACCGGCGCCGCCGGGCCACACCGACTGCCGGCCGGGAGAGCCTGGCCGGAACACACCCGGCGGTATCGCGTTCTTCCAAGACCTCGGCCACGAGCCGACGGCCGTCATCTCGTCTCCCTACGAGACCCGTTCACGCACCGGAACACAGCACGACCAGGCCGGACCCGTACCCCGATCCCCAACTCGCCGATTCGGGGCCCGCTGCGTCGGCGCGGCGATCACAGCAACTCGATGCCTGCCAAGGGCGGGCGGATCACCTCTGGGTGTCGCTCGGGCGCTCCGTGTTCGTTCGGCAAAGTCGACCAGACGAGCCCTCCGTACGGCACGTAGCACCCCAGGTCAGTTCGAAGCGCCGCGTACCGATGCGCACATGTCCCGGACACCGCTCTGACCAGCCCGGACAGAGCGGGGCTGTCCGGGACACCAACCGCCATTGCCAGGTCACGCGTTGCACCGGAAGGCTCTGCCCCAGCCCGAGCGATCCCGCCGGGCACCGCACGAACTCACGGCAGGAGCACCCTCATGGGAACCCGCGCACGCCTTGCGTCCATAGCCCTCACGATGACCCTCACCGGCGGTCTGGCGGCCACCATGGCCCCGGCCCAGGCGCAGTCAGCGGGCGAACGCACCGCTGCCGCCGCAGCTGCCACGACGTACTACCTGAAGTTCGACAAGAACACCGTGACCAACTCCAAGCTGTATCTGATGAAGAGCGTCGCGGGCCCCGACAAGGTCGTCGCGAGTTACAAGGCCGGATCGGGGACCGGCACCAACACCTGTGCCGTCGGGAAGGGCTGGCTGCCCAACGGCGACTACAAGATCGAGTTCCACAGCAAGAACTTCGACGGAATCATCAACGGCTATGTCATCAAGCTTGCCGACAAGCGATGCAGCAAGGGCACCAAGCGCACAGAACTGTTCATCCACAGCGAGATGACGCCGAACGCCAAGCAGGGCTCCATCGAGTCCGAGAGGTGGACCAACAGCAACCCGAACGACTACTACTCCAACGGCTGCATCAAGCTCAACCCGTCCAACATCAAGAATTTGTTCAGCAGGCTCGACAGCGTGGGCTGGGGGAAGCTGACCAAGCTGGCGGTCGTGAGCTGACGGGCCGTTGGCCAGAGCGGTGACGGGCGAACCCGGTCCCTCCGAACTCGACGGTGCCTCACAACCTTGGCCCGTTGCGCGAGGGGCGGCGTGATCCATACCGCCCCGATCCCGGTCGGGCTTGCCATACCGCGTTCACAGGCTGCGGTTGTCCACGTAGTACGTGCACTGCCGACTTCCCTCGCCAGTGTCACAGCCTGGCGGACGTGTCCTACGCCGTAGACCTGTTAGCCCCAACACCCCCAACAGGCCCCGCCCGCTCACGCGAGCGGGGCCTTCGGCTGTCTCCCGTGAGACCGGACCACACTGCGCTGACCTCCCAAAAGGATTCCTTTCCGGGGACGGTCCGACCTCGCTCTTCCAGCCCGTTGGCGAGCCGCTACCGCCTCCAGTGCCCGCCACCCGCCAACCGGCCCGCGCTGCCATGGACACCACGCCGCGCACGACTCCCCGGCCGTTGGCGTCAATCGCGGGACCCGATGTAGACAAAGGAGTTCCTGGCCGTCGGCGCCGCACCCGCACCCCGCGTGGCAGTCAATATCCGTCACACGGGCGACCGAAAGCAACATTGTTGACCTCGGACGGGTCAACAAGAATGCCCACCCATGGGGGCTGAGGAGGAATTCACGCCGCGCGCCGCGCGGAACGCGGCCGAACTCGTCGCGCTGATGCGGCGGCTCAAGGAGCGGTCGGGACTCACTTTCCGGCAGTTGGAACAGAAGGCGGAGGCGCACGGCGACGTACTGGCGCGCAGCACACTGGCGGATGTCCTGCGCCGGCAGTCCTTGCCGCGCCCGGAGATGCTGCTCGCTTTCGTCCGCGCGTGCGGAGCGGGTGACCAGGGGGACATCTGGTTGGAGGCGCGGCGCAGGATCTCGGCCGGGGAGGTCCGTGACCCCGGGGTGCCCGGCGAGGCAGGGGAGCCGGATGAGTCCGCCGGTGTCGGCAAGTCCTCAGCGGCCGTGGCCGGTTCGCCGCCCGGAGACCCGTCCACTGTCCGGCTGGAGGGAGTAGGAGTGCGGTCACACCGGCTCCGTTTGCCGGTCGCCCTTGGAATGGCGGCGGGCGCTCTCCTGCTGCTCGTCACTGGTGCGTGGATCTTCGCGCCCCGCACGGAGTCCTCGCCGCCGCCCGACACCGCGGCGGATAACCCCTCCGTCATACCCTCGGTCGCGCCGGCCCGGAGTCCCGTTCAGGGCAGGTCCCGTATCCGACCGATCGGCTCGCCCGGCTCGTGCCTCACCGAGGGTCGCGCCGCCGGAGGCGTCTACGGGTCCGCCGTCGCCGTCCAGGGACCCTGCACCGGGAGCGCCCAGCCGCGTACGTACCTCAAAGCGGTCGGCGACGGGCTCTTCCACATCCAGTGGGAGCACCCGGTCGACGGTGGAATCGGCTGTCTCACCGTGCTCGACAGCGGTCCCGTCAAGGACTTCCTGGAACCGTGGGACGACTGTGGAAGGACGCGACTCTCCCAGCACTTCCGAATGGAAGCGGTCGACGAACCCGTACCGGGCGGGTACCGCATCCGCCCGGCCCATACGGACCTGTGCGTGTCCATCCGCGGCCAGACGCGGGACACCACACGGGAGGCCGTCCAGAAGCCCTGCGACGGAGAAGCCTGGCAGGAATTTTTTGTGGAGCCCGCGTGATGCAAGGGCCCCTGGCCGATGACGCTCGTAGACGGTCTTCCACGGCCCGAACCGTTCCAACAGGTCACACCACTGCACCCCCGTCCGCACCCGGTGCAGAATCCCGTCGACCACCTGCCGGTGATCCCGCCCCCGCCCACAACGTCCGCTACTGACCGGCAGGAACGGCAGCAGCCGCTCCCACTCCGCATCGCTCGGATCACCCCGCCCCCATGCACACACCAACGACCCGCACACGAACCAGTCCCTTCCGTCCGGCGGGCGGACGACGCCTGAAGACACGCTCCGCGTGGGCTGGCGCGGCGGCTGCGCCGGCGAGGAGCGCGGTGCTGAATACGGTGCTGGCCATGGCATGGCGAAGACGCATGGGTTCCCGCTGGTGGCCGGGCTTCCGACGCCCCGTTGATGCGGCGGTCCGATCAGCGTCTCCGGTCGGTCTTGCGGATTCCTTGGGGAAACTTTGAACGCGCGGGTCGTATGTCCTCAGGCGTCGGCTTGCAGACGTCGCAGGCCTCGGCCCGCCCGGCCGTGATCATGTCGGTAACCTGCTCGGCACTCGCCGCCGTGAGCTGGCCGGAGGCGACCCAGCAGTCAGCCTCGTGGACAACGATATGGCCAGCGGGGAGGGTCTGGGTCACCCACCGCTCGATCCCCCGCCCCGGCAAGCACCATGAACAAGTACCCCGGGGCAACGGCTGAGCAGCGACTCGCGGCCGTTTTCGACGCCTTGCACGCAGTCCGGTCGCCCGGCCGCTCAGGCTTTCAACCCCGTCGCCTTCCGACCAAGTTCGAGCGCCTGCGCCTTCACCCGGACCAGAGCCGCCTGGAACTCCGGGGCCTTCCGGTAGTCGGGCTCCGTCGCAGGCACCTTCACCGGCAGCAGATACAGGTCCGGCGGGATCTCCAACTCCGCGTTGGCCAGCGTCTGCAGGGCCCGGCAGGCGCGCCGGTCCCACTCCCCGGAGGCCGGTGCGCGGTTGATCTCGTAGTAGACGTGCGTCGCGGACTTCGTGTCGTAGCTGTTGGGCGTGTGGAACTGGACCTCGATCATGTACGACTGGTCCTTGGCCTGCCAGGAGGTGTTGAAACCCTTGTAATAGTCGGTCGACCAGTAGTCCCGCAACACCTGGTCCAGGTAGGTCGCGCGTAACGCCGCGCAGGCGTCCCTGGCCTTTGCGGCGTACTGCGCGGGGGCGTAGAGGATCGTGTAGCGGTGCAGGTCGGCGACCGCCGCCAGCGCCACTTCGAGAGTCAGCGGCTGGGCGGCCGGGCCCGGCTTGCCCGCGTGCTCCTCGCGTATCCTGAGGACCTTCTCCCGCAGCGAGCCGAGGCTCTTGAGCGCGTATTCGGTCCCGACGAGCGTGCCATTGGTTGCCTTGGCGATGCTGGCGATCAGCGCGCCGACTTTGTCCTTCCGGCCCGTTGCCGTCTCGTGGTAGGTGACAAGCTTGGCCTCCTCCTCCGGCGTCAGCGCGGCGGGCTCCGGGGAACCGCCGCCCGTGGCGGGCGGGGTCGCGGGCGGCGGTGTGAACAGGGCCAGCGCGCGGACCACGTCGATGCCGGTGTCGAGCCTGCGCACCCGGGGCAGGTCGGCGCCCGGCGCGGTGAACACCTTGTACAGCGTCAGAGTGTTGGACCAGCGGCCGTCACGGCCGAGCGCCTGGTCGCGGGCACCGGTCCGCTCGTCGCGGCGGATCACCGTGTACGGGTCCGCCCCCTCGGGCGCGTCCGTCTCGTACACGCCCCAGTAGCTCAGGTCGAGCAGCCCGCCGACGACCGTGTCCGCCTGCCCGGCGGTGATCCTCGTGCTCAGGGTGCGGACCGACTCCGGGACCAGGTCGATCCTCGCGGGGGTCCACGCCTTCCCGGCGAGGTACTCCCAGGCCGTGCCGTTCAGCCGCCAGAGGGTCGAGGCGCGGGTCTCGTCCTTGCTGCCGAGCGGGCCCGCGTCGAGACAGTAGGTAAAGGATGTGCCGGAGGTGGACGCCTTCGCAGGATCCGTGTTCGCTGCCATGCGGCGCATCATTGCCGAACCCGCCACGCGCCGACCGCGGTCCGCCGTGGTCCGCACGCCGTACCGCTGATTTCAGGCCACCACGCGCTGGCCGACGCGGGCCCCCGGTGTCGCACCCTGGGCCCCTGCGGTTGCACCGGCCACGCGCCCGCCGGCCGGCGAGCGGCGGGCGCGTGGACATCGCCGCAGCTCCCCCGGCCTCCCCCCGCAGCCTGTGGTGGGAGCGGCAACACTTTCGGCGCATGCCATTCCCGCCACCGCTCGGCGCGCAGGACGCCCGCCTTCGTTCGTGCGCCGGCGTACGACCGCACCGTTCACGGCAGTACAGGGCGCTGGGCGCACGCGGTGGTACAGCGTCATCGCGGCACGCCCGCGGTCCGGCGGGCCTGGCCGCCGCACCGCCCGATGCGCCGACTCAGCACTGGTCGCCGCGCCACTTGCCGGTCGCACTGTGCCTCGAAGAGCACGACAAGGCACTCCGGCTGGAAGCCACCGAACATAATCTCCACGCCCCAGTGCCCCGCCGCCCGACGCACGGCCTATCGCCCACCGGCTTCGACCGCAAGATCTACCGGCGCCGCAACGAAGTCGAGCGGACGATCAACCGGCTCAAGAACTTCCGGACCGTCACCACCGGCTACGGTAAACAGGCCTACGTCTTCCACAGCGCCGTCAGCACCGCAGCCATCCGCTTACGACTCCGACCATGAGACGTCAACCGTGGGGCCGCCGTTGTCGGAGGCGACACCGCCTCCGCAGCCGTCCCCGTCGAAACGGGGCGTCCTGCTCGCTCGTGGGCGGGCCGTTCTGCTCGGGTGCGCTCTCGACGAGGAAATGCTCGGCGACTTCCCGGCGCCCGGGTGACCGCGGCTCCGCGGTCCGGCCACCCCAGGAGGAGACCCGATGAACGCCGAACCGCCCCGGCGCACCCCGGCGGAGCGTGAAGAGATGGCCCGGCTGCTGCCGGTCCCGGCCGATCGGGATCTGCCCGGACGCCGCCACCAGCTTCTGAAGGACCACCTCATGCGTGAAGTCCGGCAGCACACCACCACCGACCGAACCGCTTCCCGTCCCCTGCGCCGCCGCCTGGCACTGGCGGCCGTACCGCTTGGCCGCGGGCGCCGTGGCCGCCGTCGTACTGGCCACCGGGAGCCTGTCCGACAACGGTCCCGCCGGCGCGGGAAGCCTGGACCCGACCGTGGCCTCCCGCCCCTCCGCCGCAGTGCTGCTGGACCGGATCGCGGTCGCCGCCGCCTCCCGGCCGGCGCCCACGATCCGCGACGACCAGTACGTCCACATTGTCAGCGAGGTCGCCCCGACCAGGGTGAGCGGTCCGAACGGCCGGCTCAGCGACAAGCCCCACATGCGGCGGATCTGGCTCTCCGTCGACGGATCCCGCCCCGCACTCCTCTGGGAGTACGGCACCAAGCAGTTCGTTGACGGAGGCGACTCGGTACCGTCCCTGAACGACCCCACCTACCGTTACCTGGAGTCCCTGCCGACCGACCCCGGCGGGCTGCTCACGAAGATCTACGATGAGACCGAGGGAATGGGATCCGACCCCCACGAGCAGGCGTTCACGACCATCGGCGACCTGCTGGGCGAGCAGCTCGCCCCGCCAAAGGTCAGTGCCGCTCTGTACCGGGCCGCGGCGAAGATCCCCGGTGTCACGGTCGTCGACCGGACGACCGACGCGGCGGGCCGGGACGGCGTGGCGGTCGCCCGCGTCTACAAGGGAAAGCGCACGGAATGGATCTTCAACAAGGACAGCCTGCACTTCCTCGGCCAGCGCAGTGTCATGGTCGAGGGCACGGCGTGGGGCGAGAAGGGCGAGGCCATCGACGACATCGCGGTCCTGAGCCGTACCGTCACTGACAAGCCGGGGCAGACGTCGGCTCAGGCAGGCTGAACCACGGCTTCTGCGGCGTAGGTGTGAACCGGGGCGCCGGTCAGGCGAACGGAGAGCTTCTCACCGCGCGGTGATCTTCCACCCAACGCACGTATGACAGGGCCGCCCCCGTCGCGTCGAGATGGGGGCGTCCTTCAGCGCGATTGACCGAAGGAAGCGGGAGATCTCCGTCGACCGCACCAAGCACCGGATCAAGGGCTTCGCGGAATTCGACAAGGACAAGCGGGTCACAGATCCCGTCTACCACGTACAACCCGGGAACGACTACGACGTTCACCGCTACCGCCGAACAGCCCGACGGGGTGGGCCGCCTTTCGCTCACCTTGCCCGGGTGGAGAAGCGAAGCGCAGACGAGGCCGTCGCGGCGACGGGCGGGCTGACGGCAATGCAAAGCGTCTCATGGGGAGCTCCCCGCTTGGGCCGGTGGCGAGCATCGGACGGTACGACGATTGTGCCTCCCGCCTCCAACTGGCGGCATGGTGTCCCCAGGACCAGTGAGGGACCGAACAATCCCTTGCCGAAACACAAGTTGAGGGATGCCTGATCCTTGTCACGCCCTGGTGTCCGGAAGCGGCGAGGAGCACGCACTGGCCGCGTGCCGCCTACGCGATGAGCGATAGGGATCAACTAAGTCGGGTAGCCGGGTCGCGGCAACGTGACCCGGCTACCCGACTAAGCCTTGATTGGTGCGGCCGACCTGGCGGCCTGCTCGATCTTCGCGCAGTAGGCTGCACGGGCTTCCTCGTCGATCTGCTTCTCGTGTTCGGCGCGCAACCCGGTCCGGCCGTCGAGTCCCTCGCGCAGGATATCGGCGTGCCCGGTATGCCGGATGGACTCGCCGAGGACATGGACCATGACGGCGAACAGGTTCGTGTTGGAATAAGGCTCCGGCCACCACGGCACGTGGCCGGGGGCGTCGAGGGGAAGCTCGTTGATCGTCGCGTCCGAGTGTTCCCACGTGCGCCGGTAGAACCCGATGATCTGATCGCGGGTCTCATCCGCGGTCGCCCACAGATCGCTGCCGTTGTAGTCCTGCCCTCGGGGCAGCGGTTCCGGGTCCGGGGAAGGGCGGTCGAAGACCTCACCGAAGTACCTGGCCTCGACGGTGGCCACGTGTTTGACCAGGCCGAGCCGGCCAGCCACGAGACGGCCCGTTCTACGACCCATCGGTGGCGGCCGAGGCGCTGTGAACTCTCGACACCTTTGCGGGCGATGCGGTGGGTGATACCGCGACTGCGGAGCCATCGGCGCAGGTGGTTGTAGTCATAGCCCTTGTCGGCATGCAGTTTGCCGGGCCGCCGGCGGCGGGGGCCGCGCCGGGAGCGGATGGGCGGAATTGCGCGCACGAGCGGCTCCAGGCCCTGGCTGTCGTGCGTGTTCGCGCCGGAAATTCCCAGCGACAGCGGAAGACCGTTCCGGTCGGTGATCAGCTGGATTTTCGATCCCGACTTGCCACGGTCGGTCGGATTCGGTCCCGTCAGTGACCCCCTTTTGCCGCCCGGACACTGACGGAATCAATCGCGCAACGCGACCAGTCCAGCTCACCGCGGGCACCGAGCTCATCAAGGACAACACGGTTCGCGGCGGTGTGGGATGACCAGGCCGGGGCCCCGGTAGCCGCCGTCCGCGATCACCGTGGTCTTGCCGACGGCATCCTTGGCGCCGGACAGCCCCACGCCTTGCAGCCGTTGCGGTTGCCGGGCGGCGTAATAGCGGAAGAGGACCTGGATGCTCTGCCCAGCCCGGTGCGCACACACTCTGCGGGGTCGACACCAGAGGCCAACCAGAACGAGATGCCGGCGTGACACAGGTCGTAGGGGCGTTTCGCCAATTCAAGGGCTTGCTCGTCAAGGTCAAGGGCAGCCTCACGGGCTCGTCTCCATGTGATGCCGTACGCCGATGCGTCGATGTGTTTTCCCGCGGCGTTGCGGAGCAGACGTCCGTCGGGTGCGACGCCGAAGCGTCCTATGTGCTCGCGCAACATGCGGACGAGCACCCGGGGGATACGCACCGGTTGGGTGGCCTTGGCCGCTTGCCGTTTCAGGGAGTGCGTCTCGTGGACCGCACCGTCGTTTGTCCACTCCTTGCCCGCAGTCAGAACGCCGCCCTTCAGATTCAGAAGTCCCCGGCCGCTCAAGGGCAGGCGGCACTGGGATTTCTGCAGGTGAATGACCTCGGCCGGGCGCATGGCTAGGGTCTTTCGTTTGGATCTGGCTGGATGAGGGAGCGCCCGCCGCGGCAGCGGCTGGTGTCCGCGTGGTGCCGTGGATCGCAAGGCGGAGGAGGGAGCCCCCGCGGAGCGTGGGCGACCGACGACAACGCGGCGAGGCGCGGTGCCAGGGCACGCGAGCCCAGCAAGATCCAAACGAGAGGCCCTAGCCGCGCAGCAGTGGCAGCAGTTCGTCGGCCGTCCGCTCCAGAGCCTCCCGGTGACTCGCCTCGTGCAGGTCGGCGGTGGGCAGCCGCAGTACCAGGTGGCGGGCGCCGGCCGCGACATAGCCGGCGAGCCACTCAGCGGTCTGCTCCGCGGTGCCGCCGAAGATGCCCTGGGTGGTGCGCATGGTGGGCAGGTCGAGGCGATAGTAGGCGCGGAAGTAGGCCCGCAGGGTCTCCTCGGCCTTCTCGGCGCTGTCGTCGACGGCGACCGACAGATAGACGGCGGCGGTGACGTCGGACTCGGGGCGGCCTGCGGCCTCGCGAGCCTCCTGCACCCGCAGCCAGCCCTTCGCGTACGCCTTCGAGGTGGTGCTGGTCGGCATCCAGCCTTCGTACTCGCGGCCCGCGCGATCGAGCATCTTCTCGCCGGAGTGCGCGATCCACATCGGCGGACCGAACGGCTGCTCGGGTACCGGCAGCAGGGTCACGTCGTCGAGCCGGTGGTAGGGGCCCTCGTACGACACCGGCTTCCCTTCGGCGCGCCACAGTGCCCGGCAGATCTCCATGGTCTCCCGCATCCGGCCCATCCGTTGCCCGAACGGGACGCCGTAGGCCTTGAACTCGGCTTCGGCGGCGGGTGAGGTGAAGCCGGATCCGAGGCCGGCGATCAGGCGTCCGCCGGAGATCCGGTCCAGGCAGGCGAGTTCATGGGCAAGGTGCACCGGCGGGCGCAGTGGCAGCAGTACCGCGGTGCCGAGCTGGACTCGCTCGGTCGTGGTGGCCGCGGCGGTCAGCGCGAGCAGCGGGTTCATCCGGGAGCGGGCCAGCGGGGACTCACCGGCCCAGATCGAGTCGTACCCCAGTTCCTCTGCCTTCTGGGCAAGTTGTCCGAGGTGGCGGGGGTAGTCGCCGCGTTCGACAACGGATTCGCGGCCGGGCAGGAGGACACCGACGCGCAGGTCGGCGGGGGACTGGGGCATGGGGTACCTCCGTGGGTTCGTGTCTACGGGGCGGCTCAGGCGAGGAGGGCGTCGATCCGGCCGCCGCACACCACCGGTCCTCGCGCGGGGGAGAGCGGCGAGGGCTCGCTCTCATCGGGCTGGCGCCGGGCCGGGGAGGAGCCCTTCGATCTCGACGAGCAGGTCGTCCCGGCACACGGCCACATTCAGGTACCTGGTCTCCGCCTCCGGGCCCAGCGCCTCGCCGCACAAGGCGCGCACCACCGGCAGGTCCCGCTCGTGGCGGACGTACACCTTGGCCAGGCGGAGGTCCTTGAGTTCGTGGCCGCCGTCGAGGCCCGCGGCGGCCAGGCTGGGTCCGCCGATCAACTCGGCGATGTTGTCGAGGACCACCTGGGTCTGGGCTGCGACGTCACCCCGGTGGACGGTCTCGTGGCCGAGGATGCTGGCCGTCCCGGATACGTAGAGCGTACCGCCGGGCTCCACCAGGGAGGCACGGGCGAAGCTCGGCGGCTTGGGGCCGTACTGCTCGGGATAGTGGTAGGCGGGAGTCTGGCGCCGGTTCTCCACATGCCGGGAGCTCGCGGTGCGGGCAGCGAGCAGAACGAAGGAGATGCCCTCGCCCCGGGTGCCGATGCCGGTCGCGGCTGGCATGTGCCCGATGCCGTCGCCGTAGTAGGAGGCGAACGCCTCGGCGCGGCCGGACACGAAGTCCTGGTAGACCTCAAGACCTTCGGAGTTGGTGCCGAGAATGTCGCCGACGAAGTTCCACATGCGGAAGACATGGGAACAGCCGCGCTCCGCGACGAGTGAGAACGCCGTCTCGTAGGTCGCCCGTACGGTGGGCGCGTACACGGGGTGCGGTGCGATGGTGCCGGCGACGAAGAGGTGTTCGCCGTCGTCCGCGAAAACAAGGCCGTCCTGGCTGCCGTTGACCGGCTCTGCCGTGGTGGTCCACACCTCGCGGAAGGCGTCGAAGCCCGGCGAGGACATGGGGACGGCGAGTTCGGGGTGTCCGTGCGGGTCGAAGGCGAGGCCGAAGCGCTCGCCGAACGCGACCGTGCCGAGGATGTGCCGATCCGGGACCGGCTGGGGTGCGCCGACGAGGGGGGCGAAGTAGGCATTTAAAGAGGGGAGTTGGTTCACCAGTGTGCCTCTCGGTGGTGGGAGGGCGCGTCCGCGCCGCACATGGGGGGCCTCCGGTAGCACAGCGGCGGAAGCCGGGGACATGCTCCGCCCGGCGCAACACACCCCGGTACAGGACCGCGCCGCGGACGGTGGTGCCGTCGTCGTACCAGCACACGAGGGGAACCGGCGGGCGGTCCCCCTCGTCGGTGACGGACAGGATCACGTGCTCGGTAACGACAGGATCACGTGCCCGTCGGCTGCCGGCAGGCTCAAACCGCGCCGCATGGCGGCTCGGTGTTGTACAGCCGGCCGTACCCGGTGATCGCGCGGGCCGCTACCGCCGCTCCGGCCAGGTGCAGGGCGTGCCAGAACAGGACCTGGTTGGCGGTCAGGACCGCGAAGCCCAATTCCTGTTCCAGGGCGTTGATGACGCCGACCGCGCGGATACCGTTGCCGGCCACCAGGACGGCGTCGGGCCGTTGCCCGGCGACCGTGGTGCGGATCCACTCGGACAGCGCGTCGGGGGTGATCAGCTTCTGGTTACTGGGCAGCCCGCACGGACCGTGGTGGACGACGTCGAAGCCCTGTTCGGTGAAGTAGTCGGCGCCGAGCCCGGAGAGCCGGTCGTCGAACCACGGCGGGTTGACCAGGGCGATACGCCGGGCGCCGAGTGCGGTGAAGCCGGCCACGGCCGCCGTGGTGGTGCCGGTGAGCGGCAGGCCCCGTGTGTGCTGCGCGAGCCGCGCGAACAAGTCCTTCTCGCCGCTCGCCCCGAGGATGTAGGCGGAGCTGGTGAAACCGAGCGCGATCGCGTCGAGCGGGGAGGCGGCCAGCAACGTGACCGCATCGTCGATGTGCGGCGGCTGCACGAAGGCGCGCACCGGATCGTGCGGAATCTTCGGATCCATCTCGCCGCCGGCTCGCATCGCGCCGAAGTGAACGCGCGAGCCGTGCACGAACACATCGTCGGGCGCGATCGCCTGGAACTCCGACTCCGGGCCGACGTCCGCGTGCGGTACGACCACGCCGATGCGCGCCCGCGCCTCCCAACCGTCCCTCTGAGCTTGGATGGTGCTCATCTGGGTGTCCCCTCGTCGTTGGGCCGGATCTGGGACGCCTCGGCGGCCAGCGAGCCACCGTCGACGGTGCCGGTGCCGGTGTTGTTCAGGAAGCCGGGGTGCTTACGGCGCATGTTCGCCATCACGAACTCGTAGGGAACGTCGTCGAAACTGCCGTGGTCGAACAGGAACTCCATGCTGTGGAGTTCCTGTTCGTCGAAGGGGTGGTACAGGCTGTCGGCGGTGCCGTCGAACTCCAGGGGTTTCATCCCGTACAGCCGGCACAGGATCTTGTTGAAGACCGGGGTGGCCTTGACCCACTTGCCGTCCAGGTGAACGGCGTTCAGGCCGTGGAAGAAGACGTCCCCGCCCATGTGGCCGCGCAGCCGGTCGGAGGCCAGGTGATTGCGCACATCGCCGTAGTGGACGCGGGCGGGAATGCCCACGGCCCGGCAGGCCGCGGCGTAGAGCGCCGACTTGTGCAGGCAGAAGCCCTTGCGGATGGAGGCGGTGTGACTGGCCCGCAGTCCCTGCGGGGACAGGTCGGCCCCGTACACCTCGTAGAAGACCTCGTCGCGGACGGCGTAGTAGAGCTCGACCGCCAGCCGGCGCTTGTCCGCCCCGCGGTCGGTGACCGCCTCGTCGACGAAGGACTGAACGCTGTCGCTCTCGTAGTCGAGGAAGTCGGTGGGCGCGGTGAGCCGTCGGAGATCGTCCGTAGTGAGTGTGGTCATGGTGACTCCTTCATTGGTTTCCGGCTCACAGGCCCAGGAGGGAGGCGATGCGGTTGCGCTGGATCTCGCTGGTGCCGGAGTAGATGGTTCCGCCGACCGCGTTGCGGACGTCCCGCTCGATGCCGGTGGCGGTGAGATAGCCTTGACCGCCGAAGATCTGGACGGCGTCGAGCGCGGTGCGCTTGTTGGCCTCGCTGACCACGGTCTTGGTCGCGGCGACGTCGAACGCGGCGTCCTTGCCGGCCTCCACCTTGGCGCCGGTGTCGGTGAGCCACTTGCGGGCGGTCTCCACCGCGATCTTCATGTCCGCGATCTTGTGCGCGACGCCCTGGAACGCGCCGATCGGTTCGCCGAACTGGCGGCGGGACCTGGCGTATCCGAGCACCCGCTCCAGACGGTGCTCCATCTCGCCGAGTGTGAGGGAGAAGGAGAAGAGGATCTCCCGCCTCATCACATGGTCGAGAACGAGGAAGCCGGCGCCCTCCTGGCCGATGCGCCGGGTGGCGGGCACGCGCAGCCCCTCCAAGGTCACCTCGCTCAGCGGGGAGGTTCGCAGTCCCATCTTGTCGAGGGGCTCGCCGACCCGGAGGCCGGGGGTGTCCCGCTCGACCAGGAAGACACTCAGGCCGAACGGACCGGGCTTGCCGGTGCGTACGTACAACAGGAAGAGATCGGCGATCGGAGCGTTGGTGATGAACATCTTGCCGCCGTCGATGACGTAGTCGTCGCCGTCCCGGGTGGCGGTGGTGGAGATGTTCAGGGCGTCGGAGCCGTTGCCCGGCTCGGTGATGGCGTGCGCGGTGATCAGATCGCCCGTGACGATCCCGGGCAGGAAGCGGGACTTGAGCTCCTCCGAGCCGAACGCCTGCAGTGGGACGCCGACACTGACGATCTGCGTCGAGGCGGAGAAGCCGAGGCCGGCGTCGCGGCAGGTGTGTCCGAGGCCCTCCAGGGCACGCATCGTGTCGGTCAAAGTACCGCCACGGCCGCCGTACCGCGTCTCGAACGGTAAGGCGAGCAGTCCTGAGCGCTGGATCACCTTCCACTTCTCCCGCGGGAACTCCGCGCGGGCGTCCCACTCCTCGACGTCCTGGTTGAGTTCGTCCGCCCACGGGGCGGCGAGGGTGTACGGGTCCGGTTCGGTGTCGGCGGTCCGCGGTGCGGACGGTGCGGGTGTCATACGTATGCTTCCTTCCGGTACGTCGTTGGTCGGTGCCGGGGCCCGCGCCGCTGTCGGCGGTGCGGGCCCCGGATCGCGAAACTCAGTACTGGGAGAAGCCGTCGGGAGACAGCGTGTGCCTCTCGTCGCCGCGCAGGGCTGGGCTGAACACGGAGATAAGTCTCAGGTCTTCGTAGTCGGAGGCTCTCAGGTAATGCGCGTCGTTCTCGTTGAGGGCGTATATGGTGCCCTCTGTGATCTTGTACGATTCGCCGGACGCCGTGACGACCTCGCCGGATCCGCCCGTGCAGTAGCACGCCTCGAGATGACGTCGGTACTGCAGGGCGCTCATGGTGCCCTTGCGGACCACGGTCTCGCACACCGTGAAGCCCATGCCGTCGGCCTCGGTGAGCAGACGGTAGCTGGTGCCGTTGCCCCACTCGACGGGGACGAGCTCGCTGGTGCTACGAACGATCATGACGGTCTCCTTGTGTGTGATAGCATCTTGCGGGGAAATACTTCGAAAATTCTTGTGGAGCTTTTTCCGGCCTTTCGCGTTTCCGATCCGCGAAAATCCGGCCGCCGGCTCAGGCGGCGGTCTTCGTCGCGTTCTCCACAAATGCCGAGATGGCGTCGATGCTGCGGAAGTTGTTCGGGGTCATCGGGATGTCGTCGATGAGGATCGAGTAGGTCCGGGCGAGGTGCGAGACGATCCGGACCACGCCCAGGCTGTCGACGACACCGTTGTCGATGAGGTCGAATCCGGTGGTCAGGTCTGCCGCGTCCTCTCCGTTGAGGAACTCTGCGACGACATAGCCACGAATTTCGTCCGCCAGGGAGCTCATGCGGGATTTCCCTTCTGTCGTGCTGCCTTGATGAGGTTGCGGTCGGGTTTTCCGGTGGACGTACGCGGCAGCGGGGCGTCGCCCACGTGCACGGAGGACGGGATGGCGTGGCGGGGCAGGCGCTCGGCGCTGTGCGAGCGCAGCCGCAGCGAGGTGAGCGAGGTGCCGGGCCGCCGGGTCACCTGAGCGTGCAGCCGGTAGCCGGCCTCACGATCGGGGATCGCCACGACGGCGGCCTCGGCAACCTCGGGGTGAGCTGCCAGGACGTTCTCGACCTCCTGCACATTGGTCCGCACCCCGCGGACCTTGACCTGGAAGTCGGTACGCCCTTGCAGCCAGTGCAGGCCGTCGGCGTCCCGGGTGACGAGGTCGCCGGTGCGGTAGAAGACTTCGTCACCGCCGTCGGGGGCGGGAACGAACACCCCCTTGTTGCGGGAGCGTTGCAGGTATCCGAAGCTCTGGAACGGCGTGGTCACGAGGAGTTCACCAGTACCGGGACCGTCGAGGACCTGTCCCGCGCCGTCGAGCAGCAGGGCCCGCACCCCGGGCAGCGGCCGGCCTATGGGGATCCGCTCACCGGCTCCCGCGGGGTCGACGTCGCAGATGAAGCTGTCGTTGGTCTCGGTGCACCCGAAGACGTTGTGGAAGCCGGCGCCCGGGAAGGCCGTGCCGAGCTGCCGCAGCAGCGCCTGCGGCAGTGCGTCTCCGGTGAAGATCACCGTGCGGACCGCCGGATGGACGGCACCGTCCTGTGCGAGCAGCCGGTGCAGCATGGGCACACCCTGGACGAAGCTGACCTCGTGCCGGGTGATCAGATCCTGTAGGTGACGTGCGTCCGCGCTCAATTCCTGTTCGACAAGAACGGTGCGGGCACCCAGCCGCAGCGCGGTCCACACGTCGAGCAGGGAGAGGTCGAAGTTCAGGGGTGCGTAACTCAGCAGGGTGTCGTGCTCGGTGAGGTGGAACCGGCCGGTCGCCCAGTCGGCGAACCGGCTGAAGGCATCCCCGAGGATGGGCACGACCTTCGGCGTACCAGTGGAGCCGGAGGTCGTGAGCAGCAGTGGTGCGACGGCGGGGTCCACGGTGTCGAAGTCCCGGGCGGCCTGCTCGTCCGGCACAACCGGGGCGGTGTCGAGCAGGCCCTGGTCGTCGACGGTCAATACCTGGGAACACCGTGCCTGCGCGGCGAGCACCGCACGGGCGGAGGAGCCCAGTTCGGGCGAGGGCGCCAGGACTGCGTAGCCGTCCCGGAAGGCGCCGATGAGCAGAGCGATCGTCGCGGGCGTCTTGTACGCGGGCACACACAGCGGCTGCCGCCGGTCGAGACCCAGACCGTCCAGGGCGTCTGACAAGTCCTCGGCGAGCCCAATCAGCTGACGGTACGTCACCTTCCGCTCGCCCCGGATCAGGGCCACCTGATCGGGTCGGCGCCGGGCGTGCGCGGCCAGCACATCAAAAAGGCCGGATAACGGCACAGTTCCCCCCTTCATGAAATTATCAACGCGAAAGCGGCCATGCTCCCAGAGGGGTGACGGCGCGCGAATCGCACCAAAGAACTCGCGGAGCCCGGCGGCCATCTGCCTGGCCGGCCCCGCACCACTCCCCCGGGTGATCGAGCCGCGACCAACCGTACCTGCGATACATGCAGAGTCAAGCATGCAGTTGGGTGCCATCCAGTGATGCACATCACTGAAAGCGGGTCGGAGCGTCGAGCTTGCTTGATGAACTATGTGCGTTTCAGGTCGATGTGACGCCTTCATCTCAGCAAGGTGTCGCGACGCCCGCGGAAGGGTTCGCCGGGCGTGCCCGGCCGTTCAACCGAGCACGCCCGGCGGGGCGTGGAAACGCCGAAAGCCGTCCCGGGGGACGGCTTTCGACAGGCGGTCCCTCCGGGGCACAACCGGATGGAGGCGACGGCGTCACTCAGAGGGCGCTGCGCAGCACCTGGACCGTACCGGCCAGCTCCGGGGAGGAGCCGGCGGCATTCAGCGCCGCACTGAGGACCTCGGAGTAGGTACCGCGCGCATCGGCGTAGCGCTGCCTGCCCTCGTCGGTAATGACGGCGTAGACACCGCGTTTGTCGTCGGGACAGAGATCCCGGAACGCGAAGCCGGCCGAGAACAGCCGACCGACCAGCCGGGTCGCCGAGCTCTGCCCGAGCCCGACCCTGTCGGCGAGTTCCTGCATGCGCAGCTCGCCGCCCTTGGTCCGTACGAGACACTCCAGGGCGCGGAACTCGGAGAGCCCCACCCCGTGCCTGCGTTGCAGGGCCTGGGTGAGCTGACGTTCCACATGCGCGTGCAGGGTGAGGACTCTCCCCCACACGGCCTGGTCGGACGAGGCGGCCGGCGCATAGGAAATCTTGGTCATGGGGCAGCTTCCTCTCAGGCAGCGGTTGACACCAAGATACATGCTCATGCAAACTCTATCCGCTCCCCTGCTTCTTCCATCGAGTCCCATGGAAACGAAGAATATGCACGTACAAGCAAGTTTTTTCCTGACCGATACCGCGACACCCCCTGCCAACGGTTCCTCTGCCAGGGGCCGCGCCCGGGGCTCCGCCCGCCCGTGGGCCTCCCGGATCGTCCCGCTCGCCCCGATCACCGGCGGTGTCGTTCCGCTCCGCCCCACCACGGTCTGAGTCAGGGAGCGAAGATGTCCCATCTCGAGATGTCAGAGAGCGAGCTGACCGAGTACGTCCGTGAGGCGGTACAGATCAGCCGCGAGCATGTGGTCAAGGGCGGCATCCCGTTCTCCGGCATGGTGGTCAACAACGGCCGTGTCCTCGGTGTCGGCTTCAATCGGGTACGCGAGGACAACGACCCCACCGCGCATGCCGAGGTGGTCGCGCTGCGTGAGGCTGCCGCCAAACATGGGCTGCACGCCGTCGCCGGGGCCACACTGATCGCCTCCGGCGAGCCCTGTGCCCTGTGCTACATGGCTTCGTTGTACTTCAACGTCAGCGAAATCGTCCACGCGGCCGACCGCAGGACGGCCGCACGGTACGGCTTCGACTACTCAGGCTCGTACTCGATCTTCGCCGAGGACCCGATGGCCTGGCGAATCAAGGTCACCTCGCTGCAGATACCGGAAGGGACCAAGCCGTTCGAGGAGTACGTCGCCATGAACCGGAGGCAGATGTGACCGAGAGGGAAACCAGCAAAGTCGGCATCAAAGTCTGGTCGGACTATGTCTGTCCGTTCTGCATGCTTGCCGAGACCCCGCTGCACGAGGCCACCCGCGACCTCGATGTCGAGATCGAGTGGATGCCGTTCGAACTGCGGCCTCACCCGATCCCGACGCTACGGCCGGAGGACGAGTACCTGCCGGCGATCTGGGCCCGTTCGGTCTATCCGATGGCCCGTCAGATGAAGGTGGACATCAGCCTTCCCACCGTCTCACCACAGCCCTACACCCGGCTGGCGTTCGAGGGCTATCAGTACGCGGCCGAGCACGGTAAGGCCGCGGAATACACTCCGCGTGTGCTGCGGGCCTTCTTCCAGGAGAACCGGCACATCGGCCGACTGGACGTCCTCACCGACATCGCATCCGAACTGGGCCTTGACGCAGCCGGTTTCACCGAGGCGCTGACGGCCGGGGCTTACACCGGGACCCACCAGGAAGCGCTGCGGACCGCCGAGGCGTACCGCATCTCCGTCGCCCCCACGATCATCATCGGCGAACGCCACCGCATAGAAGGTGTCCCCGCCGTAGCCGAGATCCGCAAGGCCGTGCTCGACACCCAGGCGGAACGGGCAGTCGCCGGGGGCACCGCCTGCGGATCCGGCGGGTGCTGACATGACACACGCGTCGGATGCCCGATGTCTCCGCGCGTCCGGCAGGTGTGTGCCGTGACAGCAATGCGATCGCACCCCGCCACGACCGGG
The DNA here is from genome assembly GCF_053608565.1 of Streptomyces sp. NPDC055025. NCBI lineage: Bacteria > Bacillati > Actinomycetota > Actinomycetes > Kitasatosporales > Streptomycetaceae > Streptomyces > Streptomyces sp. NPDC055025. Next base: position 14,309 of record NZ_JBSGVS010000016.1, on the reverse strand, counting down.
TTCGCGGTGCTCGACCCGCACAACCGCCTCACGGCGGCACCGACGATCCGGGGCGGTGCCGGCTGATCCCGGCTCCTCCCGAGGTCCCGTTGGACCACCTCTTCGCCGTGCCCACCACCGCTGACGCGGTACGGCGGATCCCACGGCGGCCGGCCCCGCAAAAGTCGGCCTCCATCGAACGAAAGGACTTCCCATGCAGTGGCTCTACCTCGCCATCGCAGTCGTCTTCGAGATCGCCGTCGCCATCGCGGCCGGCAAGGCCGAAGGCTTCAAGAACCGCAAGTGGACCATCGTGACTCTGCTCAGCGGTGCCATCGGGACCTACTTCCTCAGCAAGGCACTGCTGACTTTCGACGTCGGCGTCGGATACGCGATCTGGACGTCCATTTCCGGTATCGGCATCACCCTTCTCGGAGCGCTCTTCTTCGGCCAGCGTCTGAACTGGCGCAAGGCGATCGGCATCGCCGCCATCATCATCGGGGTCGTCGGCCTCCAGCTCAGTGGCGCCGCCTGAGGATCCCGCCGTCCCCCGCCCCGTCTTCCCGAAAGGACCCGTGCACATGTCCAACACCGGCCGCTCCTCAGCCAACTCCTGGCTCATGCTCCTCCTCGCCGGAGGTTTCGAAGTCGGCTACGCGCTCTCCGTCGGCGGAAGCCACGGCTTCACTCGCCTGTCGTGGTCGCTGGTCGCTGTCGTCTTCTTCCTTCTGACGCTCTGGGCACTGAGCGTCGCACTACGCACCATCGACGTCGGTATCGGCTACGCCGTCTGGGCGGGAATCGGGTCGGCCGGTGCCGCGCTGCTGAGTCCCGTCTTCTTCGACGAGGTCCTCACCCCGGCCCAGGCCCTGTGGCTGGGCGTCATCATCGTCGGAGTGGTCTGGCTCAAGCTCGCCGACAAACCGCAGAGCGCCCAGGAGCCCGTCGAGACGCCGCGGGGCGCCGAGGGGATCAATGCCAGGCTGTAGGAAACCCAAGGTGCGCAACACCGAGGAGAGTTCGGCCCACGTCCGCCGGATCACCGTCCACGACGATGGTCGGCGCGGGCCACGTCATTGATCCGGGGCTGTCCACGGTCGGGGCTTCGGTCAGGGTTCGAGCCTCCCACCGAGTGCCGGCCGAGCAGGACTTTGGTGTGACACACCCACCGACAAGAGGGCGAGTCATCGGGCCGTTTCTGCCGACCGGCAGGTCCGGCCCGTACCCCGTGCGGCCGCGTGAGCAGTTCGAGGGGCGGTCCGGGGGTTCCGCACCTGCCAGCCAGGACAGGAAACGTCGCAGAAGCACATTCTTTGCCGCAGGTAGCAGGGTGCGGGCGGCGTCCCGGTCGGTCGTCGAGTCCTCGACCCGCCTGGGCCGCCGCCGCTCGTGACGGTTCCGCGCATCACCGGATACCGGGCCGCACTCGACGCCGGCGCCGACCCCCGTCTCGTCGCCGAGTGGATCAACCAGGCACAGGCCGAGAAAGCCGCAGCCAGCAAGATCTCCTCGCTGCCCCGCCCCGGACCGAGCCCCTCACCACAGAGCAGATCGAGCGCATCGCCACCAGCCTGGGCGACATCAAAAACCGACTCCTCGCCACGCCACCCGAACGTAGACGCCCGCTGTACGAGAGTCTCGGAATCAGCCTGATCCTGGATATGACTGAGAGGGTTGTGACTGTTGAGTCACAACCCTCTCAGGCGTGTACGTATGCGAAGTGTCCGAGGGGGGACTTGAACCCCCACGCCCGATAAAGGGCACTAGCACCTCAAGCTAGCGCGTCTGCCATTCCGCCACCCGGACGAGTGGTCGAACCGCGGTGTTCGGTCGCGGCGACGGGGACAACGATACCAGGGGATCGCGGTGCTCCTCACCCGTATATCCAGTGGTCAGCGGTCCTGTGGGGGCGCGGTTGGTGGGCCCCGCGTGTGCCGTGCCGTGTTGTCGGGCGCTCCTCCGGGGTGGGAGGGGCGCCCGACGGGTCGGGGTCAGTGGCTGTGGGTCACGGCATCAGGTGGTAGTCCGGGAAGTTTCCCGGGGGGCGTTCGCCCGGGGGGCCGTCCGTGACCGCTCGTACGAGGAGTTCTCCGCCGACGAAGGCGCCTCGCCAGGAGTGGCCGAAGCCGCCGAAGAGCTCGTCGCGGTCACCGCGCGAGCGCGGCTTGCCGTGGCCGACCTTGAACGCGCGGATCTGCGGGGAGAGCCGGGCGTAGGTGGCCGGGTCGTCGGTGGAGAGGGTCGCGACGAGGGCGCCGTTCGAGGCGTTCATCGCGGCGAGCAGTTCCGCCTCCGTGTCGACCAGGACGATGGTGTCGACCGGGCCGAAGGGTTCCGCGTGGTGCAGCGGGGAGGACGGGGGCGGGTTGAGGAGGGTCACCGGAGGGAGGTAGGCGCTGGTGTCCTGGCCGGGCAGGAACAGTCCGTCGGACAGCGATCCCTCGTGCAGCGGGACCGCGCCGCGGCTGATCGCCTCGGCGACATGGTCCGCCAGTTCCTTGGCCTTGGCCGCGTTGATGAGCGGGCCGAAGTCGAGTTCCGGCAGCGGGTCCCCGGGCTGCTCGACCGCCAGGGGGTGGCCCAGCCGGATGGAGCGTACGGCGGGGAGGTACGCCGCGAGGAAGTCCGCGAAGAGCGAGCGCTGGACGACGAAGCGCGGATACGCCGTGCAGCGCTGCTTGCCGTAGTCGAACAGCTTGGGGATGACGGCCGTCAGGGCGTTCCAGTCGCTGTAGTTCCAGATGCCCCAGGTGTTGAGTCCCTCCTGTTCGAGCACATGGCGCTTGCCGAGGTCCGCGACCGCGGTGGCGATCCTGGCGCCGGTGTCCCGGCCTCCGACGAAGGAGACACAGCCGATCTCCGGGGAGCGCACGAGCGCCTCGGAGAGCTCGCCGCCGCTGCCGCTGACCAGGGTGACCGGGATGCCCTCGCGCACGGCGAGCGCGGAGGCCAGGGTCAGACAGGCCACTCCCCCGTCGGTGGGGGCCTTGGCGATCACGGCGTTGCCCGCCAGCGCCTGTACCAGCATGGCGTGGACCAGGACCGACATCGGATAGTTCCAGCTCGCGATGTTGGAGACCGGGCCCGCCAGCGGGGTCCGGCCCTCCAGCATCCGGTCCACATGGTCCACGTACCAGCGCACGCCGTCGATCGCACGGTCGACGTCGGCCTGGGCGAGGCGCCACGGCTTGCCGATCTCCCAGACGAGGAGCAGGGCGAGCAGCTCTCGGTGTTCGGTGAGCGCGTCGAGTGTGGCGCCCACACGCGCCTTGCGCTCCGCGAGCGGAACGTGCCGCCACACGCGGTGCTCGTCCAGACAGGCGCGCACAGCCTGCTGGGCGGTGGCCGCGTCCAGCCGCGGCGGCCCCGCTATGGGGCTTCCGTCGACCGGGCTGGTGGCGGGCAGGGCGCGGCCGTCGGACTGCCACGAGCCGGCCCAGAGATTCAGTACACGGTCGTCCTGGAAGGCCTCGGGCGCCACCGCGAGGCAGCGCTCCCAGGCGTCGGCCCAGGCTGTTCCGGGCTTCAGCGACAAAGTCAATTGAGGGGTGAGGGTGGGTGCCATCAAGGGTCTCCGCTTTCAGGGGCGGGAAATGACATGGCTTGTCCTGCCTGCCGTGGAAGCCGGCAGACCAGGAGTGATGGTGGTGAGGGGAATCAGGTCGTCATGGGTCGCGACCTCTTGTTACTCGACGGTAGAGAAGCGGTCCGCCCGACGGTGGTGGGCCGGTCCGGGGCGGCGGCACGCACTGCGTCAATTATGGGTGACGTCACGTGTCGCCGCGAGGCGGTCGAGGACCAGCCTGGCCGTCTCCGAGGGAGTCGAGCCGACCCGTACGCCGACCGCCTCCAGAGCCCGTTTCTTGGCCTCGGCCGTCCCTGAGGAACCGGAGACGATCGCCCCCGCGTGCCCCATGGTCCTGCCCTCGGGCGCGGTGAACCCGGCGATGTAGCCGATCACCGGCTTGCTGACATGGCCGGCGATATAGGCCGCCGCCCGCTCCTCCGCGTCGCCGCCGATCTCACCGATGAGCACGATGATCTCGGTGTCCGGGTCGTCCTCGAACGCGGCGAGGCAGTCGATATGGGTGGTGCCCACGACGGGGTCGCCGCCAATTCCGACCGCCGAGGAGAAGCCCGTCTCCCGCAGTTCGTACATGAGCTGGTAGGTGAGCGTGCCGGATTTGGAGACGAGCCCGATCCGGCCGGGCTTGGCGGCGATGTCCGCCGGGATGATGCCCGCGTTGGACTGTCCGGGGCTGATCAGCCCGGGACAGTTGGGGCCGACGACACGGGTGCCCCGCTTCCTGGCGTACGCCTGGAAGACGACCGCGTCATGGACCGGGATGCCCTCGGTGATCACGACCGCCAGTTCGATGCCCGCGTCCGCGGCCTCGATGACGGCGGCCTTCGCGAACGGCGGCGGTACGAAGACGACCGTGACATCCGCGCCCGTCGCCTCCATGCCCTCACGCACCGAGCCGAAGACGGGCACGGCGCGGTCGTCGAAGTCGACGGTACGGCCCGCCTTGCGCGGGTTGACACCGCCGACGACATCGGTGCCGGCGGCGAGCATCCGCCGGGTGTGCTTCATGCCCTCGCCGCCGGTCATGCCCTGGACGAGGACCTTGCTCTCCTTGGTCAGAAAGATCGCCATGGTGTCCGCTCTCCTTGAGCCGGGTGGCCGGATCCGGGTGGTCGGGCCTGTTGGTGGCCGGCCTCTCTTGATGGCCGGGCGTCCTATCCGGCGGATGCCAGTACGGCGGCCTGACGGGCCGCCCCGTCCATCGTGTTGACCTGGTCCACGAGCGGATGCGCGCGGTCCGCGAGGATCGCACGGCCGCGGGCGGCGCTGTTGCCGTCGAGGCGCACCACGAGCGGCTTGGTCAGCCGCACCGATTCCAGTGCCTGGACGATCCCCTCGGCGACGGCGTCACAGGCCGTGATGCCGCCGAAGACATTGACGAAGACGGACTTGACGTCCGGGTCGGAGAGGATGACGGACAGTCCGTCCGCCATCACCTGCGCGGACGCCCCTCCCCCGATGTCGAGGAAGTTGGCGGGGCGTGCCCCGCAGCCGGCGACCACATCGAGGGTGGACATGACCAGGCCCGCGCCGTTGCCGATGATGCCGACCTCGCCGTCGAGCTTGACGTAGTTGAGCCCCTTGTCCGCCGCGGCCGCTTCGAGCGGGTCGGCGTGCGGATCCTCTTCGGTGTCGCCCCAACGCACCTGCCGGAAGCGCGCGTTGTCATCGAGGGTGACCTTGCCGTCGAGGGCGACGATCGGCCCGTCCGAGGTACGCACCAGAGGGTTCACCTCGACCAGCAGGGCGTCCTCACGGACCACGACCTGCCAGAGCGCCTGGAGTACCGGAACCGTGTCCGGAGGCAGCTTCGCGGCGGCGGCGATCTGTGCCGCCTTGGCCTCGGTGACCCCCTCCGCGGGATCGATCGGGATACGGGCGACGGCCTCCGGGCGGGTGGCGGCGACCTCCTCGATCTCCATTCCGCCCTCGGCCGAGGCGATCGCGACGAAGGTCCCCGCCGCTCGGTCGAGGACGTACGAAACGTAGAACTCGGCTTCGATTTCCACTGGTTGCGCGAGCATCACCTTCCTGACGGTGTGGCCCTTGATATCCATGCCGAGGATCTGACGCGCGGTCAGTTCCGCGGCGGCCGGGTCGATCGCCAGTTTGACCCCGCCCGCCTTCCCGCGGCCCCCTGTCTTCACCTGTGCCTTGACGACCACACGGCCGCCGAGACGCTCGGCGGCGAACCGGGCCTCCCTGGCCAGTTCCACCACTTCGGCCTCGGGCACCGGGATGCCGTAGTCCGCGAAGAGTTCTCTTGCCTGGTGCTCGTACAGATCCATGCCGGCTCCCATTTGACGAAAGTGCCGCACGCCCCCTGGACACCATCCACCGGATGCGGGATAACAAGCTTCATACAGTATTCGTCGACTGTATGCAATGTACCGGGAGGGCCCCCGCCCTCCCCTACGAAGGGACAGGACCGCCCTCATGTCCGACGACAGCCAGGAGCTCATCTCCGGTGGTCATCTGGTCGCCAAGGTACTCAAGGCGCAAGGTGTAGAGGTCGTTTACACCCTCGCCGGCGGCCACACCACCGACCTCCATGACGGCTGCGCCGACGCGGGCATCGACGTCGTCGGCGTACGGCAGGAGCGAGTTGCCGCCCTTGCCGCCGACGGCCACGCAAGGATCACCGGCCGGCCCGGCTGCGCGGTGGTCACGTCAGGTCCCGGCATCACCGACGCCCTCACCGGCGTCGCCAGCGCTTTCCGCGCCGAGTCCCCGATGCTGCTCATCGGCGTCCGAGGAGCGCACAGCCGGCACCCGATGGGGTCACTCCAGGAACTGCCGTACGTGGACCTGATGGACCCGATCACCAACTTCGCCGCCACCGTGCCGGAACCGGCGCACGCGGCCGGTCTGGTGTCGATGGCGTTCCGCGAGAGCCGCGTCGGGGCCCCCGGCCCGTCCTTCCTGGAGATCCCGAGCGATGTACTGGATGCCAAGGTGCCACTGGAGAAGGCCCGGATACCCGAGGCCGGTCACCACCGGACCCCGGCCCCCGCGGCCGGTGACCCCGAGGCCGTCGAGAAGCTCGCCGATCTGCTCGTCCGGGCCGAGAAGCCGGCCGTGCTGCTCGGCGGCCAGGTCTGGACGACCCGGGGGACGGACGCCGCCGTCGCGCTGGTGCGGGCACTGAACGTACCCGCCTATATGAACGGGGCGGGCCGTGGCACCCTGGCGCCCGGCGACCCGCACCACTTCGAGCTCTCCCGGCCGTACGCGTTCGCCAACGCCGATCTCATCGTCGTCGTGGGCACCCCTCTCGACATCCGCACGGAGTACGGCACACGGCTCTCGCCGACGGCGACCGTCGTCCAGATCGACCTCGACCACCGCGCCGTCGACAAGAACCGCGACATCGACCTCGGCATCGTGGGCGACGCCGGACTCGTACTCTCATCGGCCACCGAGGCCGCGAGCGCACGGACCGGTCCTGGCTCCCTCCGGCGCGAGGCCTGGCTGGAGGAGCTGCGCAGCGCCGAGCGGACGGCGGTCGAGAGGCTGCTGCCGCAGCTCACCTCGGACGCCACACCCATCCACCCGTACCGGCTGGTCCACGAGATCGACCGGTTCCTCACGGAGGACTCGGTCTACATCGGCGACGGCGGCGACATCGTCGCCCTCGCCGGCCAGGTCGTCCAGCCCAAGTCCCCCGGCCACTGGATGGATCCGGGCCCGCTCGGCACCCCCGGTGTCGGTATCCCGTTCGTCCTCGCCGCCAAGCGGGCCCGGCCCGGCAAGGAGGTCGTGGCACTCTTCGGCGACGGCGCCTTCTCGCTGACCGGCCGGGACTTCGAGACCCTCGTCCGTCACAACCTGCCGTTCGTCGGCATCATCGGCGACAACCACCGGATGAATCCGGCCCGTCACCCGGAGGCCGCCGCATACGGCCTGGAGCGGGAACGGGCCGGCGGCAGCCCTTTCGGAGACAACTGCTACGACACATTCGCCCAGACGCTGGGTGGTTACGGCGAAGAGGTACGCGACCCGGCCGACATCGCGCCCGCTCTCCGGCGGGCCCGCGAGTCCGGGCTGCCCTCGCTGATCAACGTCCGGGTCGACCCCGACGCGTACATCCCCGCGACCGTGCACCAGACCAGGTACAAGTAGAGGAGCCCCCTCATGACGCAGGCTCTTGAGACCGCAGTGGGAACGAAGGCGCTCACCGGCATACGGGTGCTGGACATGACGCACGTCCAGTCCGGCCCCTCGGCCACGCAGTTGCTCGGCTGGCTCGGTGCCGACGTGGTCAAGCTGGAGGCACCCTCCGGCGACATCACCCGTAGGCAGCTCCGTGACATCCCCGATGTCGACTCGCTGTACTTCACGATGCTCAACTGCAACAAGCGCTCCATCACCCTCAACACCAAGACGGAGCGCGGCAAGGAGATCCTCACGGAGCTCATCCGCCGCTCCGATGTGATGGTGGAGAACTTCGGTCCGGGAGCCGTGGACCGCATGGGTTTCACCTGGGAGCGCATCCGGGAGATCAACCCGCGGATCGTCTACGCCTCCATCAAGGGCTTCGGCGACGGCCCGTACACCAACTTCAAGGCGTACGAGGTCGTCGCGCAGGCCATGGGCGGCTCGATGGCCACCACCGGTTTCGAGGACGGGCCCCCGCTCGCGACCGGCGCGCAGATCGGCGACTCCGGCACCGGCATCCACGCCGTCGCCGCCATTCTCGCCGCGCTCTTCCAGCGTGAGCACACCGGTCGCGGCCAGCGGGTCAATGTCGCGATGCAGCACGCCGTGCTCAATCTCTGCCGGGTCAAACTCCGTGACCAGCAGCGGCTGGCCCGCGGTCCGCTCGCCGAGTACCCGAACGAGGACTTCGGGGACGAGGTGCCGCGCAGCGGCAACGCGAGCGGCGGCGGCCAGCCCGGCTGGGCGGTCAGATGCGCCCCCGGCGGCCCCAACGACTATGTGTATGTGATCGTCCAGCCCGTCGGCTGGCGGCCGGTCACCGAGCTGATGGGCCGCCCCGAGCTGGCGGACGACCCGGAGTGGGCGACCCCGGAGGCCCGGCTGCCCAAGCTGGGCAAGATGTTCCAGCTCATCGAGGAGTGGACGAGCACCCTGCCCAAGTGGGAGGTGCTGGAGAAGCTCAACGCCCACAACATCCCGTGCGGGCCGATCCTCTCCACCAAGGAGATCATCGAGGACGCCTCGCTGGCCGCGAACGACATGGTCATCGAGGTCCCGCACCCCGAGCGGGGGTCGTTCACCACCGTCGGCAACCCGCTGAAGCTCTCCGACTCCCCCGTCGACGTGGTCACCTCCCCCCTGCTGGGCGAGCACAACGAAGAGGTGTACCTCGGCGAACTCGGTCTCGACGACGAGGAACTGCGCCTGCTCAAGTCGAACGGAGTCATCTAGCAGTGGACACCACGGAACCGAATCAGCAGGCCGTACGGGCGGTCCTGGACGCCGCGCTCGCCGAAGGCCGTACGGCCCTGACCGCTCCCGAGGGGAAGGCCGTCACCGACGCGTACGGCATTCCCACCCCGGCCGAGGCTCTCGCCGAGACCGTCGACGACGCCGTGGCACTCGCGGACCGGATCGGTTTCCCGGTCGCACTGAAGATCGTCTCTCCCGAAATCCTGCACAAGACGGAGGCGGGCGGGGTGAGGACCGGCCTGAACTCGCACGCGGAGGTACGCGGGGCCTTTCTGTCGATCGTCACCAACGTCCGGGCCTACGACCCGAACGCGCGGATCCTCGGCGTCCAGGTCCAGCAGATGGTGCCGGCCGGTACGGAGGTACTGATCGGTACCGTCACCGACCCGACCTTCGGCAAGATCGTGGCCTTCGGTCTCGGCGGGGTCCTGGTGGAGGTCCTCAAGGATGTCACTTTTCGGCTCGCGTCGGCGACCAGGGACGACGCGCTGTCGATGCTGGACGGGATCCGCGCCGCGGAGATCCTGCGCGGGGTGCGCGGCGGCGCGGCCGTGGACCGGGAGGCACTGGCCGGACTGGTGGTCAAGGTGTCACAACTGGCGGCCGACTTCCCCGAGATCGCGGAGGTCGACCTCAACCCGGTGTTCGCGTCCGAGAACGGGGTGATGGCCGCCGACGTACGGATCCTGCTGACCGTCGAGGTCCCGGCGGCGCGGCGTACGTACACCCGGGAGGAGATCCTCACCTCCATGGAGCGGCTGATGAAGCCCGCCTCGGTCGCGGTGATCGGTGCCTCCGGCGAGCCGGGCAAGATCGGCAACTCGGTCATGCGCAATCTGATCGACGGTGGTTTCCCGGGCGAGATCCATCCGGTGAACCCCAAAGCCGATGACATACTCGGCCGTAAGGCGTACAAGAGCGTGATGGATGTGCCTGGTGAGCCCGATGTGGCGGTCTTCGCGATCCCCGCGAAGCTCGTCCCCGCGGCGCTGGAGGAAGTGGGCCGCAAGGGCATACCGAACGCCGTGCTGATCCCGTCCGGCTTCGCCGAGAGCGGCGAGCACGGACTCCAGGACCGGATCGTCTCCATCGGCGAGGAGTACGGCGTACGGCTGCTGGGGCCGAACATCTACGGCTACTACTCCACCTGGCACGATCTCTGCGCCACCTTCTGCACGCCGTACGACGTCAAGGGCGGCGTGGCGCTGACCTCGCAGTCCGGCGGTATCGGCATGGCGATCCTGGGCTTCGCCAGGACCACCAGGACGGGTGTCTCGGCCATCGTCGGCCTCGGCAACAAGTCGGACCTCGACGAGGACGATCTGCTGACCTGGTTCGGCGAGGACCCCGACACGGAATGCGTCGCGATGCATCTGGAGGACCTCAAGGACGGGCGCGCCTTCGTGGACGCGGCGCGCGCGACCGTACCGAAGAAGCCGGTGGTGGTCCTCAAGGCGGGGCGTACGGCGGCGGGGGCGAGGGCGGCGGGATCGCACACCGGCGCGCTCGCCGGTGACGACGCGGTGTACGACGACATCCTGCGGCAGGCCGGTGTCATCCGGGCGCCGGGGCTGAACGAGATGCTGGAGTACGCGCGGGCGCTGCCCGTGCTGCCCACCCCGCGGGGCGACAATGTCGTGGTCATCACGGGCGCGGGCGGCTCCGGTGTGCTCCTCTCGGACGCCATCGTCGACAACGGTCTGTCGCTGATGGAGATCCCGCCGGATCTGGACGCGGCGTTCCGCGCCTTCATCCCGCCCTTCGGGTCGGCCGGCAACCCGGTGGACATCACCGGTGGTGAGCCTCCCTCCACCTACGAGGCGACGATCAGGCTGGGGCTGGAGGATCCGCGGATCCACGCGCTGGTGCTGGGGTACTGGCACACGATCGTCACCCCGCCGATGGTCTTCGCCGAACTGACGGCGCGGGTCGTGGCGGAGTTCCGGGCACGGGGTGTCCGGAAGCCGGTGGTGGCGTCACTCGCGGGCGATGTGGAGGTCGAGGAGGCGTGCCAGTACCTCTTCGAGCGCGGGGTGGTGGCCTACCCGTACACCACGGAGAAGCCGGTCGCCGCGCTCGGTGCGAAGTACCGGTGGGCCAGGGCTGCGGGGTTGCTGTGACACGCCGCCGGCACACCGGAACGGCCGGGGCGCCCGTGATGCCCCGCACGCACACCGCATCCGCTGATATGACGCACCGTCAGCACACACAGTCGTCCGGTGGACCGGGGTTCGTGCCCGGGGCCGCCGGAGGTCCGGGGGTTGCACCCGGGACAACGCAACCAGTGGGCCAGGACCGCGGGGTTTTTTCGAGACACCGTCAGCTCCGCACTCCTGGCACACCGTCGGAACAGCACACCGGTCAGGTGGTTGGGAGGTTACCGATGACCTAGCCCGCCCGGGGCAGCACGAAAGGTTTTGGACAGGGGGCGCTGGCCAGCTCTTTCGATGCAAGGGGTGCAACACCACATGACAACTACCGAAATCTCGACATCCGTACCCTTCAAGGAGGTGACGGACGGCAACGGCCGTGTGTACCGGATCGGTGAGACCGACCGGGACATCATGGGCCGTCCCCGATGGACGATGGTGCTCTTCCCGTGGATGGGAATGATGGGCATCAGTTCGTCGGAGTACGCGTTCACCTCGGCGGAGGACACTCTGCACGAGGCACACCTGTGGAGCAGCGGGCACATCTTCTGGCTCATGGGCGTCTGGATCTTCTTCCAGGCGGCCGTGGCCTTCCCCGCGGGGCAGCTCCGTGAGAGCGGCAGGCTGCCCGCCCGGTACGCCATGATGCTCGGCGCACTGGGTACGGTGCTGGGCTATGTCTCCCTGGCCTTCGCGCCGCATGTGATCGTGGCGTACATAGGCTTCGGAATGTTCAGCGGTATAGGCGCGGGTCTGGTCTATGCCACCTGTGTGAACATGGTCGGCAAGTGGTATCCGGAGCGGAAGGGAGGCAAGACCGGCCTCGTCAACGGCGGTTTCGCCTACGGCTCCGTGCCCTTCGTCTTCCTCTTCACCTCGTACATGGACCTGAGCAACTACCAGACCGTTCTGGTGGCTGTCGGTGTCATCTGCTGCCTGGTCGTCGCCGTCGCCGGCTGGTTCTTCAAGGACCCGCCGAAGTACTGGTGGCCCACGGGAGCGGACCCGCTGAAGACGTCGGAGGACCCCCGTGTCCGGCGTGCGCTGGAGAAGAACCCGCCGGCGCTGAAGCAGTACACACCGAGGGAAGCGGCACGGACGCCCGTGCTGTGGATGATGTGGTTCTGCCTGCTCTGCACGGCCGGAATCAATATCTTCGGTATCGCCTTCCAGGTCCCCTTCGGCAAGGACATGGGCTTCGCGGGCGGGATCGTGGCAACCGCGATGTCGCTCAAGGCGATCGTGAACGGTACGGGACGCGGTGTCATCGGCTGGATCTCCGACCGGTACGGACGCCGTAACACACTGATCATCGTCTGTGTGGTCCTGGGCAGCGCGCAGTTCGGTGTGCTCATCTCCGGCTCCATGGGAAGCATGCCGTTCTTCCTGTTCTGCTCGATGGTCTCCGGCTTCGGCGGCGGCGCGATCTTCCCGCTCTTCGCGGCGATGACGGCGGACTACTTCGGGGAGAACAACAACGCTTCCAACTACGGCATGGTCTACAGCTCCAAGCTGATATCCGGCCTGGTCGGCTCCGGTATGGGAGCCGTGGTGGTGGCCGCCTGGGACTACGAGGGCGCGTTCGTCATCGCCGGAAGCATCGGTCTCGCCTCGGCGGTACTGGCCGTGTTCCTGAAGGCGCCAGGCAGGCCGAGTCACAAGAAGATCCAGCCCAACCCCAACCCGATCGGTCGGGAGATCGCCTGACATGACAGCACAACCTCTCTCCGGTACGTCCGCGCCGGCTCCGGCCGGCGCGGGCTACCGCGAAATCACCGACGCACGCGGCCGTGTCTACCGGATCGGTGAATCCGACCGGCAGATCCTCGGCCTCCCCCGCTGGACGATGGTGGCGCTGCCCTGGCTCGCCATGCTCGCCATCAGCGTCTTCGAGTACGCCTTCGGGGCTGCGGAGGAGACCCTGTCCAAGGCTCATCACTGGAGTTCGACGAACACCTTCTGGGTGCTCAGCGTCTGGATCTTCTTCCAGGCCGCTGTCTCCTTCCCGGCCGGCCGGCTGCGGGAGAAGGGCATCCTCAACAGCAGGGCGGCCATGCTCATCGGCTCGTTCTTCTCGCTGGTGGGGTTCGTCAGCCTCAGTCATGCGCCGAACATCTGGCTCGCGCTGGCGGGTTTCGGCCTGCTGGGCGGGCTCGGCTCCGGACTCATCTACTCGACCTGTGTGAATATGGTCGGCAAGTGGTATCCGGAGCGCAGGGGCGGCAAAACCGGGCTGGTGAACGGGGCGTTCGCCTATGGCGCCGTGCCGTTCATCTTCCTCTTCACCTACGGTTTCGACACCTCGAACTTCCACACGGTGCTCGACCTGGTGGGGATCTATGTCCTGGTGCTGACGCTGGTCTCGGGCCTGTTCTTCAAGGATCCGCCGAAGAACTGGTGGCCGGAGGAGGTGGATCCGCTCAATATCGCCGGTGATTCGAAGACCGGGAAGGCTCTCGCCAAGAACCCTCCCGCGGTACGGCAGTTCACGCCGAAGGAGGCGTTGAGGACGGGTGTGGTGCCACTGATGTGGCTCTGCATGCTCTGCTGCGCCGGGGTGTCGATCTTCGGTATCTCGTTCCAGGTGCCGTTCGCGAAGGAGATGGGCTTCGGCCCGCTCATCGCGGCGTCGTCCATGGGTGTGATGTCGGTGATCAACGGCACCGGGCGCGGTGTGGTGGGCTGGCTGTCGGACAAGCTGGGCCGGCAGGCCACGCTGACCTATGTGTGTCTGACCCTGGCCGTGGCCCAGTTCGGTGTGCTGTGGGCGGGCGAGATCCGCAACCAGACACTGTTCCTGGTCTTCGCCTTCCTGTCCGGCTTCGGCGGTGGTGCGTTCTATCCGCTGTTCGCGGCGCTGGTTCCCGACTACTTCGGGGAGAACAACAACGCCTCGAACTACGGCATGGTCTACAGCGCCAAGCTGGTCAGCGGTCTGTTCGGCGGTGGTCTCGGGGCGGTCGTGGTGGCCTCGTGGGGCTTCGTCGGCGCGTATGTGGCGTCCGGTGTGGTCTCGCTGATCGCCGCGGGACTCTCACTGGTACTGCGGCAGCCCGGCGGTCCGGAACGCGGGCGAAGGACGGTCGTACTGCCGTGGGCGCGTACGCGCGCGCCGGGTGAGGCGCCCGCCTGACCCGGCGAGGGCGGGCGTCATCACACAGACGGCCCCGCGCGCGGCTTCC